>CAZOHO010000108.1:0-7016 GCA_964579755.1 uncultured Flavobacterium sp. | reverse complement strand
TCTCCGATGCATTAATTGATAATTTTTTGGCATTTGATGCCGATTCAAAAGTAGCCTGTGAAACATTGGTTACTACAGGTCAGGTGATCTTGGCTGGAGAAGTAAAGTCAAATACCTACTTAGATGTACAGCAAATCGCGCGTGATGTAATCAAGAAAATTGGTTACACTAAAAGTGAGTACATGTTTGAAGCTAATTCTTGTGGTATCCTTTCGGCTATTCACGAACAATCAGCTGATATTAATCAAGGAGTAGATAGAGCAAGTAAAGAAGAGCAAGGAGCGGGTGACCAAGGAATGATGTTTGGTTATGCTACTAATGAGACTGAAAACTACATGCCTTTGGCTTTGGATTTATCTCACGCAATTTTGATCGAGTTGGCTAACTTGAGAAGAGAAAACAACGAAATCAAATACTTGCGTCCTGATGCTAAATCGCAAGTAACTCTTGAGTATTCTGATGATAACAAACCCGTTCGTATTGATGCGATTGTAATTTCTACGCAACACGATGATTTTGATGAAGAGGCAGCTATGTTGGCTAAAATCAAATCGGACTTGGTTAGCATTTTAATTCCGCGTATTAAAGCGAAATACCCACAATATGCGCATTTATTCAATGACAATATTACCTATCATATCAACCCAACAGGAAAATTCGTTATCGGAGGACCTCACGGAGACACTGGTTTGACAGGAAGAAAAATCATTGTTGATACGTATGGTGGTAAAGGTGCTCACGGTGGGGGTGCATTCTCTGGAAAAGACCCGTCAAAAGTAGACCGTTCAGCGGCCTATGCAACACGTCACATTGCTAAAAACTTAGTAGCAGCAGGATTGTGTGACGAAGTTTTAGTACAAGTATCGTATGCTATTGGTGTGGCAAAACCAACATCAATCAACGTGAACACCTACGGAACTTCAAAAGTAAGTTTGACTGACGGAGAAATCAGTAAGGTAGTAGAAGGCATTTTTGATATGCGTCCGTACTTTATTGAACAACGTTTGAAATTAAGAAATCCTATCTATAGTGAAACAGCTGCTTACGGACACATGGGACGTACACCTGAAACGGTTACTAAAACCTTCTCTGCTCCAGGTGGATTAACCAAAACGGTTACTGTAGATTTATTTACTTGGGAGAAATTAGATTTTGTAGACGCTGTAAAAACAGCTTTTAAATTGTAATTCAACCCTTTCAATTCATAAAAAAACCACGCAAATTGCGTGGTTTTTTTATGTGTTTTATTGAAGTTATAAATTGTACTTCAAGCTAAATATTATATACCTAGGCTGCACCGTATATTGTGAAGTTCGCGTAGAAAACTGCGAGAAACTATCATCATTCAACGAAGTAGTATTCAATAAATTAGTAGCCGATATTTTATACTCTAACTTACTTTCTTTTGTTTTTTGATAAATCAAACTTGCCGAAAGAAAATCATATTCATTATTGACTGTTTTATCTCCATTGTAGTAATGATAAAACTCATATTCTGAAACGAATGAGAAGCTTTTCAAAAAGTAATAATCCAATTTCACAAATGGTTTGTCTGTATAAAATTTTGTGTTATTATAATCGTTTACTGTCAAAGAGTATCCTAGCTCTAGGTTTGGCAAATTTTTATAATTAGTTGCAGCTGTTATAGTATGTGTTTGTGTAAAACTCTCTCTAACGGTTAAGGTTGCATTTTGAATATTATTAAATTTTGACCAGCCCAATCTCGCATTAAAAGAAGCTTTATAATTCTTTAAAAAAGAACGCCCATACATGGCAAAAGCACTAGCCGATTCATCAGCGAAATCAGAATTGTAAGGTGAAGAAGACTGATTTACTCCATTAAAAACTGATTGTGTTTTAATAGCATCCGCGGTTTTGGAATAACTCAAATTAGCCGAAATGTTCTCTAAATTGAACATGTTGTATTTGAAATAACGTAACGAATGAGTTTGCTGCGTAGCATTCTCTAAAGTACGGCTACCTTTAGACAAACTATTATAGTTGTTAAAGATAAAACCCTCCGCCAATCTATTAATATCTGTAAAGCTATTCGTAAAACCGAAATTATAGGTTAAAGTTTCGGCTTTCTTAATTTGATAAATCGTTAAGAAATCAGGTAATATTCTAAAGAAATTTTGATTAAAACTAGTCCCTAATTGTGCGTTAGTCATATCGTATGCGTGAAAACTAAGCCCGGGTGTGATTGTAAATTTGCCCGATAAAAATTTATAATGTAATCCTAAAAAAGCATCGTTAAACTTATAATTTACAGTATTTGCATTTTGAATATCTGATAAATTATTGATGCCGCCGCCATTAAGAATTTGGTAGATACTAGAGTTGAAATTTTGATTAGAATTAGTATTTCCTATAGTAATATTAATGTTGCTTTTTGGAGTAATCATATAATAATAATCCAATTTTGCATCTAATTTATTGGTCTTTACAAAACGATTTTGTGATAAATCATTTCTATTTTGCCCCGTTAAATATCCTATTAAACTAAACGGCTGCGATTGCAAATTTGCATTATAAAATGGATTTTCATCTTGATACAAATGTTGCATTTCGATAGCAAAAACATTCTTATCGCTTTGTGTAAAATAAGCACTTAGATTTTGATTCAAAGAGGTTGGATCTTGTTTTTTACCTGTAAAAATTGTCTCAGTAGTTGATACAGAATTCACAATTGATTGTCGAAACAAATCACTATTCTCGTCTTGTTTAGACAATTTTGACAAGATATCATAATCCAATTGAAATTTTGAATTTGGCTTGTAAATAGACCCCAGTTTGAACAACCCTAGATTACTTTTCTGATTGGTAACTTCATCCCTATTCTCAGTCGAAGCAATCTGATTAGAGCTAGGATTCAAAATATTAACACTTGATTTGGTTTCCAAATCAGAATTAGAATTCAAAACAATTCCAAAACCGCTTAAAGTCCAAGCTTTAGTAACATTATACGTGAAATTGGCAGCTCCAAATTGAGTCTCAATTTCTTTAGCTCGATTATTTCGCATTAAAGAAATCCCCAAATCATTAGAGCTAACATTAAAGCTACTTCCTCCTTTGGACATCATATTCTTAAATCCACCTGTGAATTTAAAATAATCTTGCACCGTTAACGGCAATTCTCCAATATTATTAAAATTAGTGATCAGGTTGATACTGTAATCTGGATTGTAATAAAACAATTTAGGATTCACCAAGTAGCGATTGGTATCATTTAAGCCTCCAGCTGCAGAAATATCTCCAAACCAGAAATTCTTTTTCCCTGATTTCAATTTGATATTCATAGCTACATTGTCCTGATTATTTTCTACTCCCTTAAGAATTGAATTTTCATTATAATTTCGTAAGAACTGTACTTTATCAATAGCATCCGCAGGAATATTTTTAACCCCTAACTTACTATCCCCTTTAAAGAAATCCTTTCCGTCGACCATCAATTTAGAGACTTTTTTACCTTCCACTTCTACTTCACCATCCGAATTAATTTCAACTCCTGGTAATTTCTTAAGTACATCTTCCAATTTACGTTCAGTTCCTGATTTGAAAGAATCGGCATTATATACAATAGTATCTCCTTTGATAGAAACGGGCATTTCACGAACAATTTCAACACCAGCTAATTCTACTCCGCCGGATTCCATTGTAATATTTTGAACGATGTTTTCAGACTTGGTAGCAACAGTGATTTCCTTATTCTGCATTCCAATGTAACTCAACTTGATCGTATACGATGTATTGGCTTTCAAATTCAACACAAACTTTCCTTTATCACTAGTAATAGCATAAGCATCCATAGCTTTAGTGGTTTGATTCACCGCCATTACATTAGCCATCTCCAAAGGTGCTTTTCCTGTATCCAAAACCACCCCTTCTAAGCGAATATTTTGTGCGTAAGAGCTAGAAACCAATGCTAAAACAATAATAAATAAAATTTTCTTCATCATACAATATTGTGTTAATTTAAAAAATCGATTTTTAGTGACCAATTCGTATTTCCATTCCGCCACGACCGCCACGTCCTTGGTTCATTTCTCTGAACTCTTCCATCTTTTTAATTACCGTTTCGTCGTATTCTTTTTGAGTTACTACTTTTCCTTTTGTAACTGATTTAATTTCTACTTTATCTTTTGGATTCAAAACCACTTTAGAACACAAAATAATGGTTTTACCATCGTTTACTTCCAAAATTAATCCTGGCAATCCCCAGTATTTTTCTGGACCTTGATTGACTGGAATTTCTGGCGTGTACCAAGCGGTAATCGTAATTTCCTTTGGCTTTTCAACCGCATCCATGAAATTCGTTTTCTTTTCTTCGGCAGGTTTGTCTGTTTCTGCTTGCTTTTTTTCCTGAGAATTTTGTTTTGAATCAATTCGTCTTGGAATTCCTAATAAATAGGTTTCAGTTGCCGGCTTTACCGCCGTAGCTTTGTAGCAGGTATACCCCCCAATTACTCTAGTTTCGGCTTCCATCTTCCAATTTAAATTAGCCAAAGAATCTTTAACTAAAAATTCTTTTCCCATAAACTCTTTATCAACCGTATAGGCTTTGTCTTTTACATTTTTATAAAAAGTACCACCACCCCCTGTCATTGAACTCATCATCCGCATTCCGCCTCCACCTTGCGGCGTAGCATCTAACTTTTCTTCTTCCTTATAAATAGAAGCTGATTTATCAAAATTTAAAATGAATGTTTTCTCAAACATTTTTTTCATTCGCTCTTCCATCATCTTTTGCATGTCTGGATTGATATTTTTATTTCCTTCCATACGAACTTTGAAATCAGCCATACTCGTTTTTGACTCGTATACTGCCATTCCTTGAAAGTCTTTCTGTGCAATCGCGTTTGTGCAAACTAATGCAAAGAGAAATAGTAGTGCTATTTTTTTCATCAGGTATTGAATTATAGGTTATTTGTGCAAATATGTCGATTTCAACATTCTTTTGTTACCAAAAAAATGTTAAATACGCATTTTAGACTAGTTGAAAATCAAATGGTTTAATACCAATTCATAAAATAAAGGCGAAATAAACAAACAACCTATGAATTCATCAATTGTGAATAAATCATTCAAAAAAAAGTGTGGCAAACACTAATTTTTATCTATTTTTACCCTCTTAGAATTTATCAATTATAAAATCACACTACCGTAATGCATATAGCAGTAGCAGGAAACATAGGCTCAGGAAAAACAACATTGACCAATTTATTGGCAAAACATTTCAAATGGGAACCGCACTTTGAAGACGTGGTTGACAATCCTTACTTGGATGATTTCTATCACCAAATGGAGCGTTGGTCATTCAACTTACAAATTTATTTCTTAAACAGTCGTTTTCGTCAGGTGATGCAAATTCGCGAAAGCGGTAAAAAAATTATTCAAGACAGAACGATTTATGAAGACGCACATATCTTTGCGCCCAACTTACACGCGATGGGCTTGATGACCAATCGTGATTTCCAAAACTACTCTTCGCTTTTTGAGTTGATGGAATCTTTGGTAAAAGCCCCTGATTTATTGATTTACTTGCGTAGTTCGATTCCTAATTTAGTAGGGCAAATCCACAAACGTGGTCGCGAGTATGAGAACTCGATTTCCATAGACTACCTGAGCCGTTTGAACGAGCGTTATGAAGCTTGGATTCACACGTATGACCGAGGTAAATTATTAATTATTGATGTAGACAACATTAATTTTGTCGATAGTCAAGAAGATTTAGGAGATATTATTCGTCGTATAGATGCCGAAATCAACGGTTTATTTTAGTTCTAAAACAAAAATTATATTCATAAAAAAAATGCCTCAATTTCTTGAGGCATTTTTATTTGTATTAAAAATGACGCTACTTAATCGCAGCTACTTTAGCTTTCACTTCAGCCTCAGTTCCTTCTAAAACCTGAACTGTTTGTTTCCCGTTTTCAGAAATAGTTACCGTTGCTTTAGCTTTACCATTTTCATTACTCATCTGAACATTGACTTGTTTTTTAGCCTCTCCTTTTTTAGCGCAACAGGCTTTTTCTTCTTTGGCTTCTTTAGTAATGAATTTTCCGTTGGCATCATAATGAGACAGACACATTTCTTTTTGCTCTGGAGTACATTTCAGACTGTCGCACATTTTAGCACATTCGTCTTTAGTCATGGTAGCGCATTTGCTCATATCACAATTACCCATCATTTCTCCTTCTTCACACGATTTCATTTCGACTGTACAAGTCATTTCTTTGTGAGTTGTACTTCCTTCGCCTAAGATTGGCGCAATTACTAATCCAATCAAACAAGTTAATTTAATTAAAATGTTCATTGATGGACCAGAAGTATCTTTAAACGGATCTCCAACTGTATCTCCAGTAACCGCAGCTTTATGTGCATCCGAACCTTTGTAAGTCATTTCACCATTGATTTCAACTCCTGCTTCAAAAGATTTTTTAGCATTATCCCAAGCACCTCCAGCATTGTTTTGGAACACTGCCCAAAGCACACCTGAAACGGTAACTCCTGCCATATAACCTCCTAACATTTCTGCAATCAATTGGTTGTTATCTGCATATACTAATTTACCTAAAAGAACAATCGCAATTGGGAAACCAATCGTTAAGATTCCTGGCAACATCATTTCGCGTAAAGCGGCTTTAGTTGAAATCTCCACACATTTACCGTATTCTGGTTTGCCTGTTCCTTCCATAATTCCTGGAATTTCTTTGAACTGACGACGCACTTCATATACCATATCCATAGCCGCTTTTCCAACAGAATTCATTGCCAAAGCAGAGAATACAACTGGAATCATTCCTCCTACAAATAACATAGCTAAAACTGGTGCTTTGAAAATATTGATTCCGTCAATTCCTGTAAAGGTTACATAGGCCGCAAATAAAGCTAACGAGGTTAAAGCCGCCGAAGCAATTGCAAATCCTTTTCCGGTTGCTGCTGTAGTGTTACCAACAGAATCCAAAATATCAGTACGTGTACGTACTTCTTTTGGTAATTCACTCATTTCTGCA
>CAZOHO010000107.1:0-7205 GCA_964579755.1 uncultured Flavobacterium sp. | reverse complement strand
ATTGTTAGTAAAAGTTGCCATTCCCATCAGTCCTACAATTCGGATGTGGTTCATTTCATTTTTGGCATCTTGAACAAATTCAAAAATTTCATTTAATTCTTTTTCGTCCAAACCAAATTTGGATTCTTCCTCGGCAATATACACTTGTAGTAAACAATCGATAATTCGGTTATTTTTTTGTGCTTGTTTATTAATTTCTTGTACTAATTTCAAACTATCCACACCGTGAATCAAACTCACAAAAGGTGCCATGTATTTGACTTTGTTAGTCTGAACATGCCCAATCATATGCCATTGAATGTCCTTGGGCATTACTTCCCATTTTTCAGACATTTCTTGGATTTTGTTTTCACCAAAAATGCGTTGTCCAGCTTCATACGCTTCCATTAAATCCGATACAGGTTTAGTTTTAGAAACCGCTACAAGAGTAACATTTTTAGGGAGTGTAGCTTGAATAGAACGTAAATTATTTTGAATTGACATTGTAGTCTTTGGTTTTTAAATGAATTGAGCAGCTACTTTTTCTGCTTTCTTACTTTCGGCATAATTGTAAAAACCTTCTCCTGATTTTACACCTAATTTTCCAGCGCGAACCATGTTGACTAATAAGGGACAAGGTGCGTATTTTGGATTTTTAAAACCGTCATACATCACATTTAATATAGAAAGGCACACATCGAGTCCAATAAAGTCAGCTAATTGAAGTGGTCCCATTGGGTGTGCCATGCCTAATTTCATTACGGTATCTATTTCGTAAACGCCAGCCACTTGATTGTACAAAGTTTCGATAGCTTCATTAATCATGGGCATCAAAATTCGATTGGCTACAAATCCTGGATAGTCATTTACTTCAACAGGAGTTTTTCCTAATTTTTCAGAAAGCTGCATGATGATTTGTGTCACTTCATCACTTGTGTTATACCCTCTAATGACTTCCACTAATTGCATAATTGGCACCGGATTCATGAAATGCATTCCAATAACACGTTCAGGATGAGCTACTACAGCTCCAATTTGAGTAATGGAAATAGATGATGTATTGGTAGCTAAAATTGTGTTATGAGAACAAGCTTCGTTCAATTGCTTGAAAATAGCCAATTTTAAATCGACATTTTCAGTAGCGGCTTCTATGACTAAGTCAACTCCAACTATACCATCTTTTATATCCGTATAGGTGATGATATTTGTTATAGTTTTAGCAACATCTTCTTGTGTAATAGTTCCTTTGGCTAACATTCTATCCAAATTATTGGCGATAGTGTCCATGCCTTTGTCCAATGCCTTTTCAGAAACATCAATCAATTTTACGGTAAACCCTTTTTGAGCAAAAGTATGAGCAATTCCGTTGCCCATAGTTCCAGCTCCAATTACAGCGATTGTTTTCATTTGATATGTTGTTATTTTTCCATTGAATCAATAATCTGATACGCTACACGCAAAGCATTGGTGGCTTGCTCCAAAGTAACTACAGGAGTAGTGTCGTTGTTGATAGCATCAGCAAAGGATTCTAATTCGTCTAAAATGGCGTTGTTTTGATGTACTTCAGGATTAGAAAAATAGATTTGTTTTTTCACTCCTTCAGCATTTTGTAAAATCATATCAAAGTCACCTGGAACTTTAGGCGCATCCTTCATTTTAACTACTTCACATTTTTTTTCAAGGAAATCTACCGAGATGTATGCATCTTTTTGGAAGAAACGAGTTTTACGCATGTTTTTCATCGAAATTCGGCTAGAAGTCAAATTGGCTACACAACCATTTTCAAATTCGATTCGAGCATTGGCAATATCTGGAGTTTCGCTAATAACCGAAACGCCACTAGCATTGATGTTTTTAACTTTCGAATTCACCACGCTCAGAATAGCATCAATATCGTGAATCATTAAATCTAAAACTACAGGAACATCAGTGCCTCTTGGATTGAATTCTGCCAAACGATGCGTTTCAATAAACATCGGGTTTTCAATCATATTTTTGGTAGCAATAAAGGCAGGATTGAAACGCTCTACATGTCCTACCTGACCTTTGACTTTGTATTCTTTAGCTAATTCTATAATTTCTTCGGCTTCCTCAACAGTGGTTGCGATGGGCTTTTCTATAAATACATGTTTCCACGACTTGATAGAAACTTTAGCACATTTATAATGAGAAAGAGTAGGTGTTACAATGTCAATGACATCCACAGCGTGAATTAATTTGGCAATAGTATCAAATTGTTTGTATCCAAATTCAGCAGCAATTTTAGCTCCGTTTTCTAGATTTTCGTCATAAAAACCAACCAATTCGTATTTTTCAGATTGTTGTAATAAACGCAAATGTATTTTACCTAAGTGACCAGCACCCAATACTCCAATTTTCAGCATAATAATGTAGTTTGCACAAAAATAGCAATAAATTGGTGAATTAATTAAGTGAAAAAGACAATTATTTGTTCAATTTTAATTTAAATTTTGCTATTTGGAATTAGAAATTCTTTGTTACTTTTACCAAAATTAAAACCCAAATTTTGAAAGACACTGCCAAACATCAAGGACTTCGTAATCAATTAGTAAGCATTTTAGAACAAAAAGGCATTACTGATAAAAAGGTGCTTGAGGCGATTAAAAAAGTGCCAAGACATTTATTTTTAAATTCTAGTTTTGAAGATTATGCATATCAAGATAAAGCCTTTCCAATAGGAGCAGGTCAAACGATTTCCCAGCCCTACACCGTGGCATTTCAATCCCAATTATTAGAAGTACAAAAAGAGCATAAAATATTAGAAATAGGAACAGGATCAGGTTATCAAACGGCTGTTTTGTGTTCTATGGGAGCCAAAGTCTATACGGTAGAACGCCAAATCGAGTTGTTTAAGAAAACGTCTGTTTTATTTCGCAAACTAGGAATTCTTCCAAAGTACTTTGCTTCTGGAGATGGATACAAAGGACTGGAAATTCACGCACCTTACGATAGTATTATTGTTACCGCTGGTGCACCCATAATCCCAAAACCGTTGATGTCACAATTAAAAATAGGAGGGCGTTTAGTCATTCCATTGGGTGAAGAAGTGCAAACTATGACCCTATTGATTCGTAAAAACGAAACCCAATTTGAAAAACATGAATTTGGAGAATTTCGATTTGTTCCTTTATTAGAAGATACAAACTAAAAGAAAACCCGCCAATTGGCGGGTTTTTTATTGACCAATAATGGCTAAATAGCGCTCTAAACTCTCCTTTTCTATTTGAGCTACAAACAAGATGAAATCTTCTTTGTTGTTTTGTGTTTGAGCTGCTTCCAAGGTTTGATAGTAGCGCATTCTTGTATCGTAATCTCCTTTGATGTTAGCTATTACATAACCATGTTGCAACAAAATCAAGTTCATTATTAAACGAGACGTTCTGCCATTTCCATCAATGAAGGGATGTATGGTAACCAAACGCTCATGCATTTCGGCAGCGAGAACTATTGGGTGCAATTTATTTTTATTGGTTTCATACCAAATAAAATAATCTTCCATTTCCTTTGCTACTAAAAAAGGTTGAGGCGGTGTATGTGCGCTCCCTTTAATCATCACTTGTACTTTTCTATAGCGACCTGCATCTTCAGGATGAATTCCTCTTAATATTAGATTATGAATAGTCAATACTTCTCTTTCTATCAGAGAGGTGTTTTTATTCATCAACTCTTTTATAAAAGCAATAGCCTCTTGATGGTTAATAGCTTCTAAATGCTCACGCATACTTTTTCCAGAAATAGTCAAGCCTTCATTGATAACTAAATCGGTTTCACGAAGTGTCATAGTATTACCTTCTATTCGATTACTTTCAAAAGTATATTCCAATTCTAAAGCTTGCGATATTCTATAACTATCGAATTGACGAAAACTGTCTAATTTGGCTTTTAATACATCAATTTGAGCTAAAAGTGTTTCTAAAGATTTTGATAGTGTATTGGTATTGTTTTTGGCAACATATCGTATTTCTTCTTCGGCAACTAATAAAGCCTTTAGGGCAAATTCATCTTGACCAATTTCGTACAATATTTTTTCTTTAAGCCAAGCCACCATTAAAGTTTCGTAATCGATTTCCAATAAGGAGGCAATTTTTACTACTTGTTCTTTTGTAGGCTTTCTTGTCCCGGATTCAAACTTACTAATCAAGGCTTGGTCAATGTTCAAAAGTTGAGCTAGTTCTCTTGTTTTGAGCCCCTTTTTTTCTCTTGCATTTTTGATTAGTGTTTTCATTTTACTTAAATGTTTTTATTTGTCAAGACAAAATTAGTCATAATTTTATATAAAAAAAACTTTTTATTAAAAAGCTTTCTTAATTCTATCCAAATCTCTCTTGGTATCTTGTTCTTTCAGGGATTCTCGTTTGTCATAGGTTTTCTTTCCGCGGCAAAGTCCTATCTCTAATTTTGCCATTCCTTTTTCATTGGTAAACATTTTTAAGGGAACAATAGTGAGTCCTTTGGCTTGTACACTTCTGGCTAATCCTTTTAATTCTCTCTTGTTTAAGAGTAGTTTTCGTTCACTTCGTGATTTATGATTGAATTGATTTCCAAATGCGTATTCTTCAATATAAGTATTGATAGCAAAAAGTTCGTTGTTACTAAATTCGCAAAAACTCTCCGTAATATTGGCTTTGCCTAAACGAATGGACTTAATTTCGGTACCAGCTAAGACTATTCCAGCGGTATAGGTTTCGATTATTTCATAATCAAAACGAGCTCGTTTATTAAGTATGTTGACTGTTTTTAGCATAGTTGTACAAAGGTAGAAACAAATCTAAGAAACACCAATTGTTTTTGTAGAAATACTTAATTTTGAAAAATGGAAAACAAAGTTTCAAAAGATCCACTACACGGAATTACACTTAAGACAATTGTTGAGCAATTAGTCCAATATTACGGTTTTGATACCTTGGGTGAATTAATTAAAATTAAATGTTTTAATGAAAACCCAAGTGTGAAATCGAGTTTAACATTTTTGCGTAAAACAGATTGGGCTAGAAAAAAAGTAGAAGAATTGTATGTGAAAACACTTCCGAAACTCAATGCGACTTAGTAGTTTTTCTTTAGCAGAGAGTAAAAAACACTGTCTAAAAATTTTCCGTCAAAAAAAGTATGTTCCTTAAAATGTCCTTCTTTTACAAAGTTATTTTTTAAAAGCACTTTTTCCGAACCAAAATTTTCAGGATCAATAACCGCTTCGATTGAATTTAATCCCATTTCTTCAAATCCAAATTGAATAACTTTTTCTAAAGCTTCGGTAATTATGCCTTTCCCATGAAACTCCGGGGATAAAATATAACCAACTTCAGCTCTGTAATTTTCTGGTTTCATGCGGTAAAAACCAATCATTCCAATCAATTTATCGTCTTCTTTGGTTGTAATCGCCCAATTGATAAGGGTGTTAGTATCAATAGCTGCATCCATCGTGGCTATGAATTCAAGAGCTTCTTCTTTGGTTTTTATCAAAGGTCGTGGAATGAATTGCATAATTTCTGGATTAGAACGCAAAGCAAGAATTTCATCGACATCGGCAGAATTAAGACGTCTTAAATTCAAACGATTGGTTTCGAGATTCGGGAAAGGAGAAAAATTAAATACTAACATGAAAGGTTCTTAAAGGATTTCTATACTAAATTTTGCTTGAAAAGTAGTGTCTGTTTTCAAAACGATGATGCCTTCTTTTTCAAAAAGGTTGCCTTTGCTTTCGGTGATATCAGAGTAACCAAACCAAGGCTCTATACAAATAAATGATGCGCCCACTTTTGTCCAAATACCCAGATTAGGAAAGTTTTCAAATTGAACTTTTAAGATTGGATTTTCTTTCTCAACAATAGTGAGAGAATTGGATTTTAATGTATTGAATATCAAAGCGTCGCTTTCAAATAATTCATAAGTAAGAGGAACGGTATTAGAATTAGTTTTTATTTTCTCGGTCTGTTTTGAAACCAAATCATTTTCGAGCAAGGTGTATTCTAATGGTTCTACTTCTTCAAAAGCAAGGCTATAGTCTTCAAAATCTCTTGGTAAAGCAAAGGCAGGGTGAGCGCCAATAGAAAATGGCATATCGGTGTTGTCTTTATTTATTACTCTATAAGTCAGTTCTAATGTAGTACCAATTAAAATGTACTGGATTTGCAATTCAAATTTGAAAGGATAATTTTTTAAGGTTTCCGAATTGGATTGAAGTGAAAAAGTAGCGCTACTTTCTGTTTTTTCGACTAATTGGAATTCCTTTTCTCTTGCAAATCCATGTCTTGAAAGGGTATATTTTTTATCGTTATGGTAAAACGTATTGTTTTTAAGTGTACCAACAATTGGAAACAATACGGGCGAATGTTTGCCCCAAAAAGCAGGATTTCCTTCCCAAATATAATCTCTGTTTGTGTTGTCTTTTAGCGAACATAATTCGGCTCCAAGAGATTTAATTTGAGCACTGATTATACTATTAGATAGAGTTATAATTGACATCGAGTTCTTATTTTAGAATGGTAAATATAAAAGGATAAATTGTAAAACTCGAATAGTTATTTTGTTTTTCAAATATATTTGCTTTGGCTTAGTTTAAAATCTGCTTTTTTTTCATTTATTTGTGATAAAAATATTTTAAGTATGAAGAATATACAACGCAATGTCATTTTAGGATTGACTTTATTATTCAGTATTTCGAGTGTTTGGTCACAAGATCAAGCCAAGTCTGATTTGGTACAACCAAAATCTAATTACAATTACCACGACGCTTTTGCGCCTTTTTTCTATTCGAAAAATGGAACAAACACACGTTCAGCTAATGGACAACCAGGTCATGAATATTGGCAAAACAGAGCTGATTATCAATTGACGGCAAAGCTAGACGAACAAAAAAATGAAATCACAGGTTCTGGAGTGATTACGTACACTAATAATAGTCCAGATAAAATGAATTTTGTTTGGATGAATTTAGACCAAAATTTATTTCAAGCCGATTCTCGTGGAAATGCAGTAGTGCCAATTTCAGGAAGTCGTAACGGAGCGCAAGGTCAAATTTTTGACGGAGGTCATAAAATTAAATCGGTTAAAATAGTTACTACTTCAAAGGGGAAATCTACAGAAGTGGATGCGAAGTATATAATTTCAGATACCAGAATGCAAGTGTTTATTCCGCAAGGATTGAATGCCAAAGGAGGAATTGTAAAAATCAAAATTGATTTCTCTTTCATTGCTCCATTTGAAGG
>CAZOHO010000106.1:0-7510 GCA_964579755.1 uncultured Flavobacterium sp. | reverse complement strand
TAACCTTAGGCAACACGGCACTTTGGCTGTAATTTTATTGTGAGATTTAAATGAACACAATATGAGAGTAAAATATAATAGAGTATCAACATTATTGCAAACTGGTAATCGTTTTGAAGCTGATACTGAAAAATATGATTTGGTATTGTTGGATAAAATTTCAGGAACAGTATTTTTTAAAGACCGACCTGAGGCTAAAAAATTGATTAAATTAATTGAAGAAGGAAAAATATCGGTTTTAGTAACAGAAGAATTTTCAAGACTTGGCAGAAATACAGGCGATTTGATAAATACTCTTGATTGGTTTGAAAAAATGTCTGTAAATGTTAGGATAAGAAATCTTGGGATTGAATCAAGACCAGGTGGAAAAAAGAACCCTGTGTGGAAAATTTTATCAGCAACGATGAGTTCGCTTTACGAGATGGAGTTAGAAAATATAAAAGACAGAACCACTGTCGGTCGAATGGTATATGTTCAAAACGGCGGAGTACTGGGGAGACCAAAAGGTAGTAGTCAATCCGATTTCCAATTTATCAACAAATCTAAACACCAAAAAGTCATTGACTTTCTGAAAAAAGAAAGAACTATCAGGGAAATAGCCAAACAATTAGATATGTCCTCTCGGACAGTTTTAAAAGTAAAAACCACCGCATTAAAAATGGGATTAATCTAATATGGTTGAAATCGGATTCATATTATATTTTTCGACTTTGTTTATGATTTATGTGGTGATGACAATTAGAGATTCATTAATAAAAAAGAATAAGTCTGATAAAATCAGAGACCTGAAGATATCAAAGAAAAAAATGGTGGAAAACGTATTACAATGGTGTGAGTTAAATCATTCCGTTCCTAAGTATAGAGGGAAATTGTCATACAAAATCAATTATTACAGTCACTCCAAGGTTGAGGGAAGTTACTGCGGTTATACAAAAAACATTACCATCTATATAACCCCCGAGAAAAGAATCATTGATGTTGTGGACACTCTGCTTCACGAATTTCAACATCATATTGATATGCGGACACAGAGAGAAGTTAGACTATATTCAAAACAACTTAGTGAGTTCGGATATGATAAACATCCTATGGAAATATCTGCTAGGAAGTTTGCCAAACAACATCGGGATACCTGTTTTGCAACTTTTAAAAATAATTGGTTCTAGTTCACACAAGTGTCAATTCCCCACTACTTATTTTTACACTAGAACTACTTTTTATATTTCTAATTTATTGAGATATTAATACCTATAATCGGAAATCAGGTTAATTAAACTCTATAAACTAGGTACAAATTACCACTCAGATTCCTACGACAAAATCGCACTAAAACCTACATAAGAAATACGATAAAAAATAATATTTGGAGCAGATTTCGTTTTGTCAATTTTAAAGTATATATTTTTTTAAAAGCAAAATATGAAACAAAATTCGAAACAAATTAGAGTCCCGTTAAACATTGATTATGAAAAATTATTTTCTACAATCGAGGGTAAAGACACTTACAAAAAAGAACTAATTGACGCAACCTATGTGGTTCTCTCTTTTCTTTTCCCATCTAAAGATTACATTAAGGCAACAATTGGTTTTGAAGGGTTTAAATCCATTAATAATGTAGAGATTAACAAAATCATAAGAAACAGATTTGGAAAGGTTAAAAGTCTTCTTATGGATGTAAATTCTCATTCTTCAGGTGCTATTCTAATTGAGAAAAAAGAATACCAGCCGGGTATTGTTTCAATGGGTTACAAGTTAAATGATGAACTATTTTTAAACCCTGGCGAGAGATGGGTTGGATTAGGGCCAAATGCAGAGAAAAGATTATTAAGATATGAAGAGGAAGGAATTAAGAAATATGAGGACTTCAAATCAACGTACGAATTCCTCCTTGATAAATATGAATCTGATATTACAATTGATGACGGTGCATTTGATTATGTAATTAAACTTAAATCAGTACTGCTTGAAAGAGTTGCTAAATATGATGGAGACAAGGATGAAATGACAAAAAGAGTTAATTATACCATTAAGGAAATGAACTCCAAGATTCGTGCTATTCAAAAGAAGAATTTTAGACCTTCTGTATCTAAAAGTAATCATCGTTTGAACTCTGTTGTCACTACACTCTATAGAGAACTTCGGTACTATCTTAGAATCAATGGTAATAAATTAGTGGAAGTGGATTTAAAAAGTTCTCAACCGTATGTGCTGGGTTCTATTCTTACTAATAGTTTCTTCAGTGGTGATTCTAATATTGATTTTAGTCTAATTAAAATTTATCCTCAATTATATAATCAACTTAATTACATTGTTTCTAAATCTACTACTGATACTACTTCTCTTATTGGTAATTCCCTATATAATAATAAAAAAGGTTTCCCGAAGTACTTTATGACTGGCGGGTTAGATTTTTGTAAAGAAGTTCAAACTTATAGAAATCTTCCCTTTAAAGAAGGGTTCTACCCTCATCTGAATAACACTTTTTTAAATGGAGATTTTGAAACACAAAAGGTAAAGGATAATGTAATGTTATTACTGAACTTTCAGAATTTAAGGGCGAGAAATCATATCTCTTTAATTCAAAATTTTAAAAGCTATTTTCCGAATATTAATTTGTTTATTGAAAGTTTAAATAATTTTAAAAAGTTGAAGTCTACGATTGCTATATTGATGCAAAGGTCAGAATCCTATTTGTTTTTACAAGTTGGTTGCAAAGCAGTAAATGAACGATTACCGGATGTCCCTTTTCTTACTATTCACGATTCTATACTAATTGAGGACAAATATTCTGAAGTAGTTACTCCAATCCTGAAGCAAAGTTTAAATTCACTTACAGGTTTTGAAACCGGTATTAACGTCAAAGAAATTTCTGACCCAATGACCACATTAGAATTTGATGTTGAAGAAATTTGGAATGATATAATAAAGAAGTAAGTATAATATTTTTATTATATTTATGACAACCAAAAATATTCGATAATGAAAGTTTATATTACATCGACACCTGATTTTGAAGTGTCCAAATTGAAAGAAGTAGTTGATACATTAAATTTAACTGATGGTATCCTTGAATTTATTCAAACAGCACCTTTGACAAGCAAACAATTAGGTTTAGTTGACAAATCATATAAAACAATAAGTGATGATGAAATTTTATCTTTCACTCAGTTATTTGATATATGTGAATGGCATAGAACAAATCTTGATATCGATGATGATTCCTTTTTGGTGATGATAACTAATATGAATATTGCTGATGAATGGTTTAGTGCATTCAGGGGTAAAAATATATTTGTGGATGGGAAAAACTGGAATCATTTCACAGATAAAGATTCTAAATATGGTATTTCACATCAAATAATTGAAAATATATTTCAATCATTGATAAGTTTGAGAATAGATGGGGAATTGGACGAACTTATTCACTTGAAACCGAAAGGTTGTATTAATGATTTTTGTGATGATAAAGATGATATTACTCTAAAATTTATGACTGCCCATATATGTCCTAAATGTATGGAAAGAGCAAATGAAATGATAGATAATCAACTAATAATTATTCATATTAAAAATTCTCTACGAACACTAAGAGATGTTTTTAATAACGAGAGTGAAAATGTTGAACAAAATCTACCACCAGTTATTATAAATGAGGAAGGTAAAGTGTTAATTGGCAACTTAGATTTAGATCTTCAAGAAGTTCATCAGGCGATTTATATTTTCTTTTTATCAAATCTTCAAGGTGTTGAAAAAGAAAAAGTCCACGAAAATGCTAATAAAATATTTAACATTTACAAAAAAGTAAAAAAAAGGACCGCATTAAAAACCCCGATAGGAAATATTTTTGGGTATAAAATAAATAAACAAATCAATAAGAATAATGTTTATTTTATTGATAGAAATGAGCAATTTGACAGACTCTCTACTGTTCGTTCAAAAATTAAAGACAAGATTGTTCAAAAATTAGGCGAATCCTTTTTAAAATTTTATAACATAAATTTAGTAGAAACAAATACTCCTGAAATTTTCAAAATTGACATTCCTGAAAATAAAATTAATATTCACTCTAAATTCAATGATTTAGCGGAATAAGTTTCATTAGTCAATCTTGACTAACCCATAGTCAAAAAAATTTTACTGCCCTGTTTTTACACGTTGTTCTACGTTTGTCCTCGAATTAATAATCAAACAATTAATTATGACGACAACATTAAAAACATCCGTTAAAAAAGAAACTCAAACTTCTTTAAATTTTGTAGACACACAGGTTTTAAATAAATCTGTGTTGTCATCAAAATGCAACAACCACAAACAATCCAAAAAAGGATTCAAGATTCAGATTTCTTCTTTTGAATCATTTACACCTTTCTCACTTTCTGTTTATTTCAGAAAAAGTAATTCCCGGTTTAAAGTTTCTCTAAGACATAATCAGTCTTTTAGGGATAATCAACACTATTCATTTAACGTAGAACCTAAAGTAATTCAATTAATTCCGAACTAACGTACAGAAATCACGATTCTGACGGTACAAGGTATTTTAAGAATCCATCGGCTATATAATAGTTTGGTGTCGTAAAAGTCAATGAAATATTAAAACAATAAAAAATTCAAAAATGAAAAGAGTAATAAAAACAGATTCAATTTTTAAGGAATACAAAGATTTCGATTATCAATGGCATTTTAATGCAGTAACAGGAGAATTAACATTTTTAAATAACCAATTAAATAACAATTAAGATGAACAATCAAGTAAAAAAAGTTAGAGTATCGGATTTAGAAATTCACCCAAAGATTTCACCAATTATCCAAGAGAAAAATTTATCGATGATGAATTACACAATGAAAACGTTTGGACAGAATAAACCACTTTCAATTGTAATTAGAGATGGTAAAAAATATGTGGTTGATGGCACTTCTCGTGCAATTGTTGCTGATTCTTTGGGATTAGAGTTTTTAAATTGTGAGGTTTTAGAAATCTCTGAAGAGGAAATTTTGGAATGGAGAATTCGTACTAACCAAAAAATTAAAACAAGTATGATTGAAAAATGTTTAGAAATTGAAAATTTCTTAAATATTCTTGGAAAATCTCAAGGTAAGAAAAGAGAAGCTTTAGGTTTTCAAAATCAAGACTCCGATGAAGAGTTTGGATTAGCTGGAAAAGATAGATTCCAAATTGCCTGTGTGGTTCTTGGTTTAGATGTAAAACCATCAACATTGAGAAAATTGATGCACGTTTTTTGGGAAGAATATTATAGTGAAAAAAACACTGGTACTTTAAAATTGTTGGATGAAGGTAAAATTTCCATTAGTAAGGCTTATGATTTATTAAATGTTAAAGAAACAAAATCTGAAAAAAGTGAAAATTTTAAAAGATTAGATTTTGAATCAAAATCCTTGGATGTAAATTATAAATTATATAATACTTCGTCAATGAATATGGAAGCAGTAGAGGATAACTCTGTGAATCTTTTTACGGATTCTCATCCATATTCTCAATTGAGATTGTATCGTAACCAAGATATTCTTTCTCACGGACAAGAGTCAACCGTTAAAGAATATGTTTCAAACTTTGTGAAATTCTGTAGAGAAAAAAGAAGAAAATTAGTTCCTGGAGGTGTTATGGTTACTGTTTTGGGCGAGACCTACAGAAATGGATATCAAGGAGTTTGTAGTAAAGTTGAAGTTGCGTTAGAAGAGGATGGTTGGGAATTAATTGATGTTAATATTTGGGAAAAATCAAATCAAAAATATACTCCACATCCATTACGATTCGTAAATGCTTATGAAAGAATTATTGTTGCTCGTAAACCTGGTGGAGAGACTTATTTTCAAGAAGTTATGAAGAAGTCTTCGACTAAAGATTATAAAGCTACAAAAACTAGTAATGGAACTTTTTATATGGCATCTCCTGAGTCTTGTATTTCTAATGTATTTAGAACTTCAGTTCATCAATCTTCTGAATTGAGAGTTGTGGATAATGACTTTCAACACGACGCTCCTTGCCCTGAAAAAATCTATGAATATTTCATTAAAGCTTACTCTAAACCTGGTGACACTATTTGCGACGGATTTGTAGGTTCGGGTACAATTGGTATTGGATTATCAATGGGAAGAAACGTGATTGGTTATGACGTTGACCCTGTATCTATCAAATTCGCAAAAAAGAGATTTGATAAGATTTTAGAAGAAAAAAACACAACAAGTGTATTAAGAATTGCCGCATAGTTTTCAATAAATTAATGATTCACATTTTCTTGTGATTTAATACCCCCTTTCTTTTCGTGAATTGAATTTACGCACCATTAACTTGGTGGGTCAGGGACTTTTTATTTCAAATTTTAACTTAAAACTAACCGGGGTTATGTAATATAACCCCACTTTAAAACCCCGTGGATGGGAGTTAATCCACAAAATTATTATGAAAAAATTAAAGAAAATTTCTAGTCAAGATTTAGTAAATGAGTTGATTAAAAGAGGAGATGATTTTTCTACATTTTATCCCAATTCTAAGATTACTAGTCCATCAAATTATCTTGAAATTCCCTTTGAACACATTTTGGAGATGACATCTTGCGATGAGGAGTACACAGAAGAATTTTTTGATGAAAATTTTATGTCTGTATATAATTCAATGGATTGGAATGACGTCCGTGAAAGAGCATTCATCTATGTCATTGATTTTATCATCTTGACTTTAAGAAATAAGTTTAATAAATATGACCCTTACAACGAAGAAGTTTGGGAAGTAGAGATTTAAAATTGAAAAAATTAATCCTAAAATTTCTTTATTAACTAAAAAGGCTGTAGCCTAGCTTCAGCCTTTTAAAACAAAAAAGATGGTAAAAGAACCACGTTACTTAACAGTAAAAATGTTAGCGGAGTACTTGCATATTTCCACCTCCAACATTTACAAAAGAATTACAGAGAACTCCATTCCTCACATTAAAATGGATAAGAGAGTATTATTTGACAGGGAACAAATCGATTGGTGGATGTCCAATGGTTGTCAATTTCAAAGCGAATTCCCAACACTAAAAACAGCATAGAATTATGGCAACATTTACATTATTATTAGACACAAGAGTTAAGAAAAAGAATGACCAATACAATTTGTCGATTCGAGTTATTAGTGGTTCAGAACAGATTTATTTGAATATCTCACAGATGACCAAGGAGCAGTACAATCAAATTTTTGTAAAGAAAACAATGGACAAGATGAGTATTAGTTTAAGAGAATCCTGCAATGTAAGATTATCCAAAAGTGAGAGAATTTTTACGAGTATGAAACCATTCGAGAAGCAGAAATTCAGAAAATTGTTTTTTGAAGAAGATGAGGAAGAATTCCAATCAATAATGTTGTCAGATTTGTTTGATAGGTTTGTTCAAAACTATACCAATCTTAAACCGCAAACTCAGAAACACTTTAAGTATTCGAAATCAGTATTTGAAACTTTCAATCCTGGAATGAGTGTAACTGAGGTATCAGCGGTTTTTATCAATCGATTTGTCA
>CAZOHO010000105.1:0-7550 GCA_964579755.1 uncultured Flavobacterium sp. | reverse complement strand
CGATCATACCCGAAATTTTTACATAACCACCCAAAGGCAACCACCCAATTCCGTACTCCGTTTCGCCAATTTTCTTCTTCAAAAGAGAATATTTAACATCAAAAAACAAGTAGAATTTTTCTACTCTTGTTTTGAATAATTTGGCAGGTATAAAATGTCCTAATTCGTGTAAAATAATTAATAATGATAAACTCATTAAAAATTGAGAAAGCTTGATAACAATATCCATGTTCTAGTTTTAATTCTAATTTTGATGCACAAAAATAGGGTTTTCTTTTGTATTATAAATAGTTTAAAAAACCATCGGCTGCTAAAAGTTTGTTAATTCGATATACGATTTGCGATATTCGAAGTACGATATAAGGGGTAAATGACGTTTTTTGAAAGCTACACGTTCCCCTCTCGAGAGGGGCTAGGGGTGTGTTTATATTTCTCGTTTAAAAAAACTAACGCAAATAAAGAAATTCTTAATCTCAAAAATCTTCGCGCTTTTGCGCCTTCGCGGCAAAAAACTCCGTTACTTTGCAATAGTTAGCATCAAAAACATAAAAACCATGCAAAAAATCAAAACTGCTTTACTTTCTTACGGCATGTCTGGAAAGGTGTTTCATGCTCCTTTTTTAGCGCTTCATCCTGGGTTCGAATTATTAGGTTCTTGGGAAAGAACTAAAAAATTAATTCAATTGGATTATCCGGAAGTAACAAGTTATCCGAGTTTGGAAGCAGTTTTAGAGTCGGATGCCGAAGTCATTATAGTGAATACCCCAGTAGAAACACATTTTGAATATACCAAAAAAGTATTGCTAGCGGGCAAACACGCTGTGGTCGAAAAAGCCTTTACCACTACCGTTGCCGAAGCACAAGAACTAACTGAATTGGCTAAAACCAAAGGACTAAAATTGGCCGTTTTCCAAAACAGACGCTGGGATAGTGACTTTAAAACCGTTCAAAAAATACTTACAGATAACATCTTGGGCGAAATTGTAGAAGCCGAATTTCATTTTGACCGCTACAACCCTATTTTAAGTCCAAAATTTCACAAAGAAACGGCCAATGCAGGCGCAGGAATACTAAAAGATTTAGGCCCTCATTTAATTGATCAAGCCTTGTGTTTATTCGGGATGCCAAAAGGCGTTTTTGCTGATATTCGCATCACGCGTGAACATTCTATCGTAGATGATTACATCGATATTCTGTTGTTGTATTCAGATAAAAGAGTGCGCCTGAAAGCCGGTTTTTTTGTTCGCGAAGCCAATCCTGCATTTGTATTGCATGGAAAAAAAGGGTCATTCTTAAAACCTCGTGGCGATGTACAGGAAGACGAATTAAAACTGGGAAAAAAACCCAATCTAACCACTTGGGGAACCGAACCGAAAGACAAAGAAGGTTTGTTGCATACTGAAAAAAACGGCACTATTATTCGTGAAAAAATCCCAACACTTCAAGGAAATTATTACGATTATTTTGACGGGGTGTACCATTCGATAGTAGAAAACCAACCCGAACCCGTAACAGCGCAAGAAGGCACTAATGTAATGCAAATTATTGAAGCGGCAATCCAAAGTAATACTGAGCAAAAAGTAATTACAATAGGTTAGATTTACGATATAGGATTTGCGAAAGCTACACGTTCCCCTCTCGAAATCGAAGATTCAACGATTCCAAAAAATAATATTAAAGAGAGTTATAGGGGCTAGGGGTGTGTTTTGTTTACAATATACTACATAGAACGCAGATTTAAGAAATTCGAGAAATCTGTGTTCAAAATTCGCTTTTTATAAACAATAACGTTGTAATTTACTGTCATTTCGAATTTATAGCTTTTGAATTGCGTGTTTTTGTATTTTTGCAACAACACAATGCTAAAGAATTCATTTTGATAGATTTAAACTTTTTAGGCCGATTCAAAGGCAAAGGAAAATATAAAAAAAGCTACCGCGAAGCGAAAGCATCTTATCTGAACCGAATTAGATTAGGAGTAGGTTCTTTTTATTTCGGAATGGGATTGTGTTTTGCCTCTTGGGCAAGCCGTATTCCTGATATTAAAACAACGCTTCATCTTAGCGAAGCTACTTTGGGTTCTATCTTGTTTGCCGTTCCTGTAGGCCAATTAGCAATGATGCCGTTTTCAGGAAAATTAGTAACTCGTTTTGGAAGTCATAATACGCTTCTTTTTGCCATAATCATGTATGCTATCAGCTTAACCAATTTAGGTTTAGCCTCCAATCCTTGGCTACTGGCTTTAGGATTGTTCTTTTTTGGCATTTTTGGTAACCTGTCTAATATTTCTGTGAATACCCAAGGAGTATATACGGAGGGATTGTTCAAAAGAACCATTATGTCGTCTTTCCACGGTATGTGGAGTTTGGCGGGTTTCACTGGCGCCTTTGTTGGACTCGGAATGTTAGCATTAGAACTAACTCCGTTTCAGCATTTTACTATTGTGGGCATTCTTGTTTTATCTTTAATTTCATTCAACATCAAATACCTCATCAAAGCCGTTGAAAAACCACAACCGAAAAAAGAAAAAGGATTCAGAAAACCCGACAAGATGTTGATGTGGTTGGGTATCATCGGATTCTGTTGTATGGCAAGCGAAGGGGTTATGTTTGATTGGAGCGGCGTGTATTTCAAAGACGTGGTGAAAGCGCCTGGACCATTAGTGATTTTGGGCTATACTTCGTTTATGATTATGATGGCAAGTGGCCGTTTTTTAGGCGATCGTTTCATTCAAAAATTTGGACGAAAAAGAGTCATGCAAATCAGTGGCGTGGTGATTTCGAGTGGTCTTTTTACAGCGGTCTTTTTCCCCTTTTTAATTCCGTGTACTATTGCCTTTATGTTTGTAGGACTAGGTGTTTCGACTATTATTCCTACACTTTATAGCATTGCAGGAAAACACCCTGAAATTCCTACTGGCGAAGCATTAACGGCTGTTTCAAGCGTTAGTTTCTTAGGTTTTTTAATGGGGCCGCCAATAATTGGTTATATCGCAGAGGCTTTTGGATTGCAATTTTCTTTTGCTTTCATTGGAATTTTCGGAGTATTCATCTCGTTTATGGTTTCTAAGATTAAAACGGCAGAGTAAATTTAGAAGGACGATTTACGATATATGAAGATTACACGTTCCCCTCTCGAGAGGGGCTAGGGGTGTGTTTTCTTATTTACAGTGTACATTATTTGAAGTAGGAGGATGGACACAGATTGGAAAAATTCAAGAAATCAGGAAAATCTTAATTCGCTTAATCTCTTAATGGTTCAAAAACTTTGCGGCTTCGTGGCAAAAAAGCAAAAAAACTTGCCGAAAAAATCAATCGATAAATTTTTTTACTACTTTTAACTTTAGAATTGGAACACAATACCACGCTGCCAATTCTTTTTCCAAAAACATCCTTTTTAGTATTTACTTTCAAAACAATACACCCATTGTTGTTTCGAAAAATCCCATTTTCATTTTAATCCCAAATTGTATGAAAACCCTCTGCCCCAAGCTGTTTTTTCTATTCTATGCAAGTCTGCTCTTTGCCCAAAAAGAGACCCTCATTTCTGGAAAAATTATCGATTCCAAATCACAGATTCCATTAATTTCTGTGGTGGTTGCTATTCAGAATACTAACGCCATGCAACTGACTTCTGCCGATGGAAAATTCCAATTCAAAACCAATTTGCAAGGCAACCAGTTACTGCTATTGCATAATCAAGGATACAAAGACAAGTTAATTTCGGTACAAATTCTCCAAGACAAACTAATTGACTTAGGCACTATTCCGCTAGAAGAAGACGATGAAATCAATCAACAAGCAGCTGTCATCTCCATTTTAGATAATGATTTAGACGAAGACAATAGCGGCTCCGAAAGTACCTCGGGATTATTACAGGCTTCTAAAGATGCTTTCCAACAAGCTGCAGCGTTCAATTGGGGACAAGCCCGTTTTCGGGTGCGTGGGCTAGACAGCCAATATGCAAAACTCATGATTAATGGGATGGCAATGAACAAAATCTATGATGGTAGACCGCAATGGGGCAATTGGGGTGGCATTAACGACGTGTTGCGCAACCAAGAAATTGCCATTGGCACCAGCCCTTCTGACTATGCTTTTGGCGGCATTTTGGGTTCACAAAACATCAGCACACAGGCATCAACGTACCGAAAAGGAACTCGAATATCCTTTTCAGAAACCAATACCAATTACAGCTGGCGAACTATGGTTTCGTATGCTTCGGGAATGAGCAAAAAAGGATGGGCTTTCGTGTTTTCGGCTGGAAAACGCTATACCAACGAAGGCTATTTTGAAGGCACAACTTATGATGCCAATTCAGTTTTTACCAGTATTGAAAAGAAACTTACTAATCGAAATTCGCTCAACTTTACGGCTTTTTTCACACCCAATTCTCGAGGAAAAAATTCGCCTAATACAGATGAAGTAGCCGCTTTAACCTCGACCAAGTACAATTCTTATTGGGGTTTTCAAAACGGGAAACAACGCAATTTAAGAATCAAAACTATCGAAGAACCGGTTTTGATGCTGAACGATTATTTCAAAATTAATACAACTACCCAACTCCATATAGGTGCGCTTTACCAATTTGGAAAAATTGGGAATTCCAATATTGATTACCAACACGCTAACAGCCCCGTACCCTCTTATTATCGAAAAATGCCCAGTTACTTTAGTTCTTTATACGCCAAAGATGAGGGGGAATTTTCGGGTGCTTTTACACCCGATTTGGTGAATGCCGAGTCAAACAAAACAGCCTTTCTAGCACAACCTCAAATCGATTGGGCGGCACTATACCAAGCCAATCAAAATCCAATTATGGATGCCAACGGAAAAATCACAGGATTTGAACCTGCCCAAAGTAAATACATTCTTTACGAAGACCGAAGCGACGATCAAACACTCGCTTTCAATGCGCTGTTGAATACCGAACTAACTGAGAATATTCGACTTAATGCTGGGGCTTATTTTAATAAATTACACTCTCACAATTATCAGAATGTATTGGATTTATTAGGCGGATTATATTTCAAAGATGTTGATGTGTTTTACAAAGGCGATCAAGCAGAATCAGATTTAAACAACCCAAACCGACAAGTGAAAGTGGGCGATGCGTATGGGTACAATTTCAATCTAATGGCCACACGCTTGGAGGGGTTTACCCAATTTCAGTTTCGATACAAAAAAGTTGATTTTTACTTGGCACAGGAATTTTCAACCTCAGCTTACCAACGAGAAGGTTTGTACAAAAACGGAATTTATCCAACTAATTCCTTTGGCGAAAGCCCAATAATTCACTTTGAAAATTTTGGCTTCAAAGGTGGGCTAACTTGGAAATTATCAGGTAAACAACTACTACTTTTCAATGGTTCTCATGCTACCAAAGCACCAAATTTAAGAGCTGTTTATCCAAATTCCCGTCTTAACAACGCAGTGGTGGACGGAATTGAAAGTGAGAACAACAGCAGTTTAGACGCCAGTTATGTCTATCGTTCACCCAAACTAAAAATGCGCTTCACGGGTTATTTTAGCCAAATAAAAAATGCAACAGAAACCTCCTTTTTTTATGCCGAAGGAATTTTTGACAACGGGGCAGGCAATACCAGTACGAATGCTTTTGTGAGTCAAACACTAACACATTTAGACAAAAAAAATTGGGGGACGGAACTGAGTTTTGAATACCAAATGGATCCCACTTTAAAAACTATTATAGCGGCAGGTTTTGGCGAATATATCTATGTTAGCAATCCCAATGTGACGATTACCAACGATGCGAAAGCTTCTGCCGAAAATGCCTTGCCTGTTTTTGATTTTGGTACTGCTGCACTCAAAAACTACCGTCAAGCGGGAACACCGCAACAAGCCTATTCGTTTGGTTTGGAGTACCGAAATCCAAAATATTGGTGGTTGAGTGCTAATGTAAATTATGTAGCCGACCGCTACATTGACATCTCTCCCATTGCGCGAACTTCAATATTTTTTACGAATCCCGCCAGCGGATTTCCTTTTCCAGAAGCGACTGAAGAACGTGCTAAAATTTTATTACAACAAGAAGAGTTAGCGCCTGTTATGTTATTGAACTTAGTGGGAGGAAAATCGTGGCGCATTTTCAAAAAGAATCTCAATTTATTTTGTAGTGTCAACAATGTTTTGGACAAAGTCTTCAAAACCGGTGGTTATGAACAAGCACGAAATGCCAACTTTAGGCAACGCGATCAAGACGTTTCTAGTGGAAACCCCAACTTTGGCAACAACTATTTTTACGGCTACGGAAGAACCTATTTTGTAAGCCTTTCTATTAACTTATAACTCCCAAATTACAATGAAAATTCCTATTCAAAATTCCTTGTTTTTTATTTTTTTGGCCATCCTTTCCACAAGTTGTGTGAAAGACGAAATTGCGCTGCCACCCTTAAATTGTACACAACCCGATTTAACCGTAAACCGAACTGTTGCAGAAGTTCGCAAAGGTGCCGACCCAGTTGTGGCGCAGTATAAATTCGACGATATCATCGAAGCTTACGTGATTTCATCTGATGAAAACGGAAACTTTTTCAAAACCATATATTTTCAATCTTTAGCTACCGCCACACAACCCGCCATTGGATTTAGCGTTCCCGTTGATGTGAGCAATACCTACATTGATTACCGACTGGGTAATAAAGTTTATATCCAACTGAAAGATCAATACACCGATATTTTCTATGGAGGCTTGCGCATTGGGAATATTTACGTCAATTCATTTAACGAAGGTGGGGTGGGCAGGCTTTCGCCCAATGTCTATAAAAAAGTTCTCGTTGCGTCTTGTACCAAACTGAGCGAAGCCGTATTAACCAAGTCGGTTGCTCTTAATGAGTTGCTAAACGACAACTACCTCAACACTTTGGTAGAGGTATCCGATGTGCAATTCTCGGCAGAAGCCATTGGAAGACATTATTACGAAAGCAGCAATGATGTAGGCGGAGGCACCAACTGGAATATTGAAGACAAATTGGGCAACAAAGTCTATTTTAGAACCAGCAGTTTTGCCGATTTTTCAACCAAAGATGTTCCATTGGGTAGCGGAAAAGTAAAAGGGATTTTGACAAAATACGGCACCGATTATCAGTTGGTAGCGCGTTCAGAAAAAGACGTAACCATGACAGGAAAGCGAAACACTTCTTTTTTCTCTGAAAATTTTGAAACCGCTGCTGCCAATACCAATATCAACTTAGCCGGCTGGACCAACATTGTTCAAAAAGGAAGTTTATATTGGAAAGGCTCGGTCTATTCAGGTAACGGTTGTGCCGAATATGCGATAAGCGGAACGAAAGTAGTTTCGAATGTGGGTTGGTTAATCACCCCAGCAATTGATTTGGACGAATATTCAAGTGAAATTTTAACCTTTCGTGCCGCTCAGCATCATTTAGACGTCGATTCGTCTTTGAATGCTTTAGATGTTTTTATTTCGAATAATTTCGATGGAGTAAACGTTGCCTCAGCTACTTGGATTCCGCTCAAGGCTAATTTGCCTACTCAAGCCACGCCCTGGTATCAGTTTGTGGGTTCGGG
>CAZOHO010000104.1:0-7552 GCA_964579755.1 uncultured Flavobacterium sp. | reverse complement strand
GCGGAGAAAGAGGTTCTTTCGTATATCGCTTCAAGCCAATATTTTCAGTATTTTACAGAGCTATATTCTACAAGGGTACCAACTAGGGCACCAACCGATTAGAAACTTTTAAAGTAATAAATACAAATATATAATTTATTTCTTTTTAATACCCATATCTGGGAATTTACGATTTAAAATTTCAATAACTTTATTCTCAAGGTCATCCATATCTTGTTTATTTGGAAGATTGGTTATCCCGTTCCTATTTATTATTTCTTCTAATAATAATTGAGTTCTTAAAACTTGAAAGTGAAGTTCAACAATCTCATTTGCTATATCTAAACCACCTATATTAACTCCCATTTTAATTTTTATTTTTTAATTCTAATTCTAATTTCATCTTGTCGATTTCAAGTTGATAATTATGTGTTTGCAGTTCATTTTTTTCCTTTTCGAGTTTATTTAATCGAGAGTCTAATACTTCGAGGTATTTATCTGGAGAAGAAATTCGACCTTGCACTTGGCTAAGTTCAGTTCGTATATTCCAAACTATAACTGACATTGCACCTAGTATTGTTGTGAATATATATTTTGCGACTATAATTTGAACCTTATTTAACTCATCTTTTATTTTATTTCGGATTGTTGATTCGCCATTTATGTAATCTAATTCAGAAAATAATGTTGTACCAGATGTACCAGATGTACCAGATGTGCCAGATGTACCAGATGTGCCAGATATACCAGTTGTACTAGATGTATTAGATGTTTGGGCTTTTGCCATACTTTAAATATATGATTGTAAAATATATATTGATTAGAAAGCTAAAGTAATGTTTATAATCTAAATATTTATAAAACAAAATTACTAATACCAAAAAACTTTATTACAAACTCATGTATATATCATCCAATTCCTCTTGTCTGATTCCTAAATACCTTTTTGTTATTGCTGGAGACGAGTGATTAAATAGCTCACTAAGATACAACAACGCTTTGTCAGTCTCATTATTATTTGACCATACTTGACGACCAAAAGTCTTCCTAAGGCTATGTGTTGATACTGCCAGAGACTTAGAACCAAAGACCTCTTTTAGTTTACGGTTAACGTATTGTTTAGATAGCACTGTATTTTGATTCGATGTAAATACATAACCCTCAATGTTAGGTTTTCTCTCTTTAAGTAATTTAAAGGCTGTCTTTACGTTGTCATTTAATTTGATAACACGTTTTTTATTCGTCTTAGATTCCACCAACGATATTGAATCACTATTTAGGTCTTCTACTTTCAGTTTTAGAATGTCGGAGATTCTTAAACCTGTGTTGATACCAAACACAACTAGGAAGCCCAATTTATAGTTGCTATCGGTTTTAATGATTTTCATTGCTTTGTTTAACGTTGCGTCAAAATTCAAGTAGTCGCTGGTTGTTACGGAATTTTTTAAACTCATGACAAATAATTTCTGATTATAAGTAAAGGTACTAATTAAAAGTTTCATAAACAAACTAAAATTATCAAAAGTGAAACTATTATTTATTCCTGATCATTATAAATTGCCTAAGTGTCTTATTCATAATGATTTATATAAAATAAAAAGTTTCACTATTATTATAAGTGAAACTTTTTTGCTTAAAATATATTATATTTATTTAGGTTAAAGAATCTTTTATAAATCTCTAATTTTTTTTGACCCTAAAATCTCCAATTTTAGTTTAAATTAGAAATAGGGAGGGGGTATCTAAAAACACCCCTATACCAATCCTTTCTTTCTGGAAGATGGTTACAGCAAGGTTCATGTAAATTGAAAAATTATCTTTTTTACTATATAATAATTATACACAGTACATTGATTTGTTTTTAATGTGAGTATTAATGTAAATATTGTAGTCAGACCACATACATTGAATCTTCAAGTTGTAAAATAATTTTGTTTAAGTCATTTTTTTAAAGTAATTCTGCCAATTCAATATTGAATCATTTACATTTTGATAGACTCGGAGAATTTATTTTACATTAATCACAAAGGCGAAAGGATTGACAGTAATTCTTCATACAAAGCAATTCTTAAGGAAATTCATTGGCTGGGCATTAATACATCCAATATCACTATTAATGATTTGTTAGATGAGTTGGATTTAAAATTGGCTATCAAGCACAATCTGATAGTTCAGGACAAAACTTATTTAGAACAACTTAGAGAATATAGTCAATTTCACAACCAAATTAGGGTTCTGTACAAACATATAATTGCTGATGCGTTTAATCTGTATTCTTATAATGAAGATAAAATGCCAAAAGAAATCAAGCGTATATTTACTAGTAAACATCTCTAGTTTTCCAAATCAAGCTCAAAAAAAGCTCTAAGAGGTATGTTTAGTGCTATCGAGATATCATAAAAAGTAACTACTGAAGTTGCAATTAGTCCCCTTTCTATTCTGCTGATTTGTGAAATTTCTACACCAATCTCATTAGCTAACTGTTCTTGCGTAAAATTAGCCTTAAGTCTGAGAGACTTTAGGTTCATGCCTAGCTTGATTAAAAATTGTTTGTCTTTTGATTTTTTCACAATTCAAAATTGCTCATAAACCATTTATTTTAAATAGGCAAATTTGCTTATGTGTGGGATTTTTATTATTATTGTTAAATTAATTTAAGTATAGATGATAAGAATTCTTCTGACTGCTTTAACTTTAATAAGTTTCAATATTTCACAATCGCAATCCGATTTGACGGATTATAATATTAGTGTTTCTTTTAGTAAAATTTATGAAGTAGACTTAGATACTAATGTTTGGGATTTATTAGCTTATAAGAGAACGGATGTGATTATAGAACTTGATGGTAGCGGTGCTGGGAGGATTTTTTTGTATTTCAATGGAAAAAAAGTTTTTTATGTAAGGAATAATTATGTAGTTGACAGAGTTAATGGAACCAGAACTTTCTTCTTTAGACTGTTGAATGGGCATTTACTTCGCTTAGGGGTAGATGAAAATAATAAAATTTCTGCTTTTAGTATTGTTAATGATAATAATACAACTATTACATTTTGTAATTAATAACTTAACTATTAACATTGAAATACATAATCTTACTAGCTTCTTGTTACTTTAAAATAATCAAGTCTTTATAAATATAAATCCAAGTGGTAAAAGAAACTATATACTATACTCTCAATTTTAAATCTAATATATTCATAAAAGATAAAGGAAGAATCCGAGTTTATGAAATCATTTCAGAAAACAAAAAAATTAATGGAATAGAAGTTTATCAATTAGAATCAAACAAAAAATATTTTTTGGTTAGTACTGTTGGAGAAACAGATTACTATAATAACGTTAAAGAATTACTTTATTCCAACCGTAACAATTTCCCGAAAAAATATGATAAGTATGATTTTTTAATGAAGCCTTTAAACTCATTAAAGGTATTTAAACAAAAAATAATTAGACAAAAATCATTCAAATTTTCCGTTATTGGATTAATAATTGTTTCATTTTTATATGCCGGGTTCAATTTAACATACTTTGAAAAACACATTAATTTTTTTCAGAGTGAAATTAGTCCTGAATCTCCGGACAAAATTTTTGACAGGTATAAAGGTAGTGTTGTACTAATTGCGAGTCAATATTATTACGAGATATACGCTAATGATATTACATTTTATTATTCTCCTAGCTCAAAGCAAAAAATATTCTTATATCAGGATGAAGTTTTACAAAATCTATCATTTTCTACTGGCACGGGTTTTATCATCTCTAACAACGGTGAGGTCGTTACTAATAATCATGTTGTTAACGATAAAGATGAATCATTTAAGGTTGAATTACAATATTTTCATAATTCAATAAAGGAAAAATTGTTAAATCAAATTTCTGCTTTTGATGAGACTATTGTAAATATGAAGGATGATTTTAATTTGAACTTAAATCAAATGAGTATCATGGAAAGACAAAAGGTTGAGGAAGAATTTGGAGTTCTCATAGAAAAAAGAAATAACCTACTTCGTATCTATGATAATATTAAAGAATTAGATATCAACGGCTCTACTTCAAAACTAGTAATTCATAAATTGGGGATAGCTTATAATGAATCTTATGTTACTGAATTTGACGATTTACAAGAATGTGTTGTAGTTAAAACATCAGAGGATGAAAAAATTGATTTAGCATTGATACAAACTAAAAATAAATCATTTGATAAAAAACCTACTGTAATTTTTAACTTTATTGATAACAATCCAAATCTAAAAAATAGTTCAAATAATAAACAACGAAATATAAAAAAACCAGTCAAAATAAATGATGATGTTTACATGATAGGTTTTAACAGCGGATTTGAACTTGCTAACACAAAACAAGGTATTAAATCTCAATTCACGGGTGGAAAAATTAGTCAGGAATATGATGGTGTAAGGGTATTGTATACTATTCCAACTCTCTCTGGATCAAGTGGAAGTCCGATTGTTGATAAGTGGGGTAATCTAGTTGCTGTAAATTTTGCTAAAATGAGAGAGGGGCAAGGATTTAGTTTTGGAGTACCAGTTTATGAAGTGAAAAAATTTATTGACAAATGATATTAAAATTTCTAAATTATTCGACTATAAATTATTTGAAAATGGAAAAGTTGATTAAACCTTGGTATTTGATAATTATTAAAATTAAGCCTGAAAAATAGTATTGTTTATGGATTATTCCGGATATAAAGATGTGTTGGCGGGATTTTTATTCCTTTCTTATGTTTTGTATAGTTTAACAATTGTTGTTAGGCGTTACTTACTTAAGAAAAAGTCAACACAATTTATTAAAATTCATGTAACAAGAAATACAATTCAATATATCCTCTTAATTATATTAACTTATATAGTTACTATTCCAGTCTTTACTTACTATTTTAGTAAGGGATTAAGGTTGATTTATCATCAATTTGTTGATAGAGAAGATTATTATTTGAACAGACAAGGGTTTTTCTTAGATCATTATGACAATCATGTAATTGGTTGGGTAGTTTGGTTTTACTTTTTCTTATTAGTTAAACTTATTTTTAGTCAGATAACTCGGTATACAATCAGAAAAGATGATTTTATAATCATAAGTATGTTTACTTTCTTATTCGTCATAGAATCACTTGGGAAAGGATATGATTTCAGAACCTATAGTCATTTCGTCTTGACAGAATGTTTCTTACTTATCACATATTTTGTTTTCAGGAATAAAACTTTGAAGGATTTTAATTAAAACTTATTGATTATATTAAATCTAAAAATACGTTTGATTATTTACTTAATCTCTCATAAACCTTTTTCAACATATACCCTTTCACCAATCCACCGAATTCCTTATCGTCCATCATTTTACCGAAAATATCTTGGTTTTGCTCCATTCTACTAATAAGTGCATCCATGAAAATGTCATCGAAACCAAATTTAAAGTTCTCAATTGGGTTGTTCTTGGCTTGTTCTGCTAACTTTTCATCCAGCACCATATCTTCCTCAATTTGGTCAAAGAATAGCTTGTCTGCCGTATTAAATTCTGTCTGGAACTTCTTGTTCAAAACTTCAATGATTTCAGATAAATTAGCTTCATCTTCTTTAGTTAAACGCAATCCAGCTTGACCACCACCTTCTAGTTCATAAACACTTTGGCTTTCCATAACGATATTATGTTCTGCAATCTTTTGTAGTCTGTAGTATTCCAAAGAAACCTCGTCACCCAGCTTGAATTTATCATTCTGGCTGGTTCTTGGTAGTTTTTTGTACAGGAATCGTGTGTAGGTAAATAGTTTCTCCAAATCAACATCTGAGAAAGGCATAATCTGAGTTAAAAACGAGTACGTTCTATTGAAACTTTGCATAGTGTTCTTGAAGTCCTCTTGCGTTACCTCAGTACCAATTACGTTCTTATCTGAGCTTTCTTCTGGTAACTGTTTGAATCGTTCTACTGCTGGGTCAATGTAAGCGTTAAGTTTTGCTTGGTCAGAAACTGTCAACGATTTTGCCGATTTGAAGTATAAGTTACAGAAATTGTTCACCTCAGTTTCCCAAACCACATTTGCTTTATCCAATTCTGCCTTCAAGTCGTAAAGGTAATTTGGGTCTGAATTCTCCTTGATGGATGTTAGTTCATAATAGGGTTGGAACGATTCCAATATTTCATCGGTATCATTTGCAAAGTCCAATACAAACGTATCTTCTTTTCCAGCACACATTCTGTTCAATCTGGAAAGCGTTTGTACTGCTTTAACACCAGATAATTTCTTGTCCACATACATGGTGTGCAACAACGGTTGGTCGAATCCTGTTTGATATTTGTCCGCAACCAATAACAATTGATATTCATCCGATGCAAACTTTCTAGGTAATTCCTTTTCTGCAAAACCATTCAGCTCAACTTCGGTTACACCTTCTGGAGCGTTGGCAAAGGAGTGGAAACAGAAAGCATAAAACGTCAATATACCACTAAACGAAAAAGTACGTTCCGTTATTAAAAATGAAATTAGTGAAATGAAGCAAGCAAATAATTGATGCTAGGAATACTTGGACTAGGAGCAATTTTTGTGCAGGTGAATGAGATAATGACTTTGAAATTTTAATAATTCAAATTTAATCCTAAACCAAATCCCATATCACTATCATAATGGGTTCTTACACTTAGGTTTCTTTTTAAGATGTACCGAGCATCGAGCATGAACTCTGTATCTGTGTTAACCATAAATCCCATTCTTAATCGTTTAGAAATTGGAATATCTTCTCTCATTAATTGTAATCTTACGATGCCGTCTTGAAAAATTTCAGCTTGGGCGATTACAAGCATTGGTAAAGTATAACTAACCCCAGCACTTAAAACTGCTCTTTTATCTTTGGTGTTCTTTTGACCAAAAATATTACTTTCGATTTCTCCATTCATACTTCTGTAACGCCAATCGAAACCAATAAAAGGCATTAACCACTGCATTTTTCCTATGTATCTTCCTAAGTGGAATTCTGCTTCATAGCCGTGCATATCATTATATCCTAATCGCCATTCTGCTCCTAAACTCCAACGTGTATTTTGGATCATTGCCATTCCATCATTTCCATTGGTGGCAAAATCATTTTCAGCCATGATGTGAAAAGCTCTATCATCGGCAAATAATTTTCTTTGTGCTAATTTGGGATTTGGAATAAGTGGATTTGGAGCTTGGTTTTCGTAGGTAAAAACTCTTCCCATACCTGCCATCATGTGGTATAAAATATGACAATGAAAAAACCAATCGCCTTCAACATTTGCATTGAATTCAATAATATTTGTTTCCATTGGCATTAGATCCATTACATTTTTTAAAGGCGCAAACTCTTCTTGACCATTAATAATTCTGAAATCATGACCATGCAAGTGCATTGGATGACGCATCATGGAACCGTTGTAAAGCGTAATTCTAATATTTTCTCCTTTTTTTATAAGTATTTTATCGGTTTCAGAAACTACTTTATTGTCTAAACTCCAAACGTAACGGTTCATATTTCCTGTAAGCTCAAAACGAAGTTCTTTTACTGGTGCATCTTTGGGTAATGTCGTTTTATCAGTTGCTTTT
>CAZOHO010000103.1:0-7719 GCA_964579755.1 uncultured Flavobacterium sp. | reverse complement strand
AAACGCGTTGTAATGGGTCGGTTATTCCTTCGGATTTGAGTTGGTTGAAATAGGAAATCAGTACAATTCCGTTTAAAACTGCTATACCAAACAATGCAATAAAACCAATACCTGCCGAAATACTAAATGGCATTCCTCGTAACCACAATGCGAAAACACCACCGATTGCCGATAATGGAATGGCTGTAAAGATTAAAGCCGCTTGTTTCATACTATTGAATGTAAAGAACAATAACACCATAATTAATCCTAACGCTAGTGGTAAAGCAACAGAAAGTCTTTTGTTTGCTTCAACCAAATTTTCAAACTGACCACCATACGTTACAAAATAACCTGCTGGAAGTTTGAAATTGGTTTCTAGTTTAGCTTGAATTTCTTCAACTACACTTTTTATATCTCGACCACGAACGTTTAGACCAACGGTAATTCTACGTTTTCCGTTTTCACGAGAAACTTGAACCGGACCTTGCTCGTAATCGATGGATGCCACTTGCGAAAGTGGTACTTGTTGCCCGTTTGGTAATGGAATAAACAAATTGCTTACATCAGTAATGTCGCTACGATTGTCTTTATTTAAACGAACTACCACATCAAAACGTTTGCTTTCTTCATAGATTTTTCCAGCGCTTTCGCCTGCAAAAGAAGAACGAATTATTTTGTTGATGTCGGAAATATTTAAACCATACAAAGCAATTTTATTGTAATCATATTTAACCGTTATCTGTGGCAAACCTGTTACTTTATCGGCTTTTAAATCTCCAATACCTTCAATACTATTTATTTTAGAAATCAATTCTTTGGCTTTTGTATCTAAAACTTCTAAATCATCGCCAAAAATTTTAATGGCAATATCGCTTCGGCTTCCTGTCATTAATTCGTTGAAACGCATTTGAATGGGTTGTGAAATTTCGATATTCGCACCTGGAATGGCTTCCATTTCTTCTTTCATTAAGTTGGCTAAATCCTCCCAATTGTCAGCAGATGTCCATTCGGATTTGTCTTTTAAAACAATAATCAAATCGCCACTTTCTATTGGCATTGGATCGGTTGGGATTTCTCCACTTCCAATTTTAGTAACAATTGTTTTGATTTCAGGGAATTTTGCTTTTAGGATTTTTTCGTATTTGGTTGTTGTTTCTACCATTTGCGAGAGCGAACTTCCAGTCATAATAGTAGCATTAATGGCTAAATCTCCTTCTTCGATGGTTGGAATAAATTCGCCACCCATATTTTGAAAAACAATAACCGCAAAAACAAACATCGCCAATGAAATGGCTAGAACTGCTTTTTTGAAACGTAATGCTCTGTCTAAAAATGGTGTGTATATTTTCTCGAACCACGCCATCATTTTATCACTAAAATTAGTTTTGTGTTCGGTGTTTTTTGATAAGAACATTGCACTCATCATTGGTACATAAGTTAGAGAAAGTACGAACGCACCGATAACCGCAAAGCCAACTGTCATTGCCATTGGTTTGAACATTTTACCTTCTGTACCTACTAATGCGAGGATTGGCAAATACACAATTAAGATTATGATTTCTCCGAACGCTGCACTATTACGAATTTTTGAAGCCGATTTATATACTTCGCTGTCCATTTCGGATTGGGTTAAGTTCTTTTGCCTTTTGAGTTTTTGTAAATGGTGCATCGTGGCTTCGACAATAATTACAGCGCCATCGACAATAATTCCAAAATCGATTGCTCCTAAACTCATTAGGTTTCCGCTCACTCCAAAATGGTTCATTAAGATTACTGCAAACAGCATTGATAGTGGAATTACCGATGCTACAATTAATCCTGCGCGAAGATTACCTAAAAATAATATCAGTACAAAAATCACTATTAATGCACCTTCCAATAGGTTTTTAGTAACTGTTCCTATAGCGTTATCTACTAATTTACCTCTGTCAATGAATGCTTCGGCAACCACTCCTTCGGGTAAGGTTTTATTGATTTGTGCCATTTTTTCTTTCACTCTATCAACCACAGCACTGGAATTTTCACCTTTTAACATTAGTGCCAAACCGCAAACAATTTCGCCTTTACCGTCTTTTGTAGAAGCACCGTATCGCAATGCAATTCCTTCTCGGACTGTAGCGACATCACGAACTAACACTGGTGCTCCATTCCTGTTTTTGACCACTACGTTTTCTAAATCTTTAATCCCTGTTGCCATTCCCACACCACGAATGAAGTAAGCGTATTGGTCTTTTTCGATGTATGCACCACCGGTATTTTGATTGTTTTTCTCTAACGCCTCAAAGATTTCTGTAATGGTTACGCCCAAACTGTTTAATGTATTTGGATTGACTGCAATTTCATATTGTTTTAGCTTTCCACCCCAAGTGCTTACTTCGGCAACGCCTTCAATACCTTGTAATTGCGGAATAATAATCCAATCTTGAATGGTTCTTAATTTGATTGCATCGTATTTGTCTTCATAGCCTTTTTTGGCATAGACATCATATTGATAAATTTCTCCCAATCCTGTTGAAATAGGAGCTAGCTCAGGAGAACCTGCATAAGCAGGAATTTTCTCTTTGGCCGCTTGAAGCCGTTGAAATATTTGTTCTCTTGCCCAAAAAATATCAACATCGTCTTTGAAAACAACGGTAACTACTGATAATCCAAATCGAGAAATACTACGTAACTCGATTACTTTTGGGATTGTTTTAACCGATTGCTCTAACGGATAGGTAATTAACTGCTCGACTTCTTGACTGGCTAAAGTTGGAGCAGTAGTAATTATTTGTACTTGATTATTGGTTACATCGGGTAACGCATCGAGTGGTAGATTTTTTATAGAATAGCTTCCCCAAGCTACTAGAACCAAAGTGAATAAGAGTATTATAAACTTGTTCTTGATACTGAATTGTATGATTTTGTCTAACATTGAAATAGTATAATGAATTAGAAGATTAGCAAAATTTCTTTTGCTATTATTTGTGAAAAGGTCACAACTTTCTAACCCGAAATTACTCGGGTATCACTATGCTATTTGAGGTGGTTGCCAAATACTTCCGTAGAAATTGGAAGTAAGTATTGATTTATAGGCAGGAATTTGAGTAGTTATTTCTGTAGCAATTTTTCTAAACTGAGGTGCTATTTCTTGACTAAAATTTAAGATTTGCTGTCCACAACAATTGCAAATACAAAAAGGTGAACATAGATCATTTTTTTTATTGTGTGAGTGGTCATCGTGATTAGAAGCAATTTCAGTAGCTTTATGTGCTGCACTGCTTACTTCTATATCAGCACAAGGCAAACACGATAGTGCCACAAGATAGATTGATAATATGTAGTTTAAAAATTTCACGGATGTAAAAATAGGGATTTTATTTAATTGACAATAATCATAAGTTCATTTATTTGCTTTTTGATGCTTTAGAATGAATTGATAAGATTGATAAGCAAAAAATGAGGTAAACATTTTTTTATTTTATGGTTTTATAAAAAACTGATTTATTTGGTTATTTTGATGCAAACTGATTGTATTGATTTATTGAATTGCGTTAATTTATATTATTATGTCTTGATTATTTTTAAAGAAAAAAACTTCAACTGTTTATGGCAAAATTTGGTTATCAATCTTATCAATTCAAAACAATAAAAAAAGGTGCAAATTGCACCCTTAATTTTTATCTGTTGAACTTATTCTTTTAGTTCCTTATTTTTATTATCAACTTCTTCATAACTAAACTCGTTGAGTGCATACACATAACCATTTTTTGTGTTAAAACGAATAAAATTATGTTTCTTGAGTGCTTTTCCTAATTTGTTGACTGTTCCGTCTGTAATGTTTATTTTAGCTTTTTCAGCCAGTTTGGCTGCTATTTGAGAAGCATTTAGGAAAACATTAGCCTTTCCTCTTTCGCAAGGTTCAAACCAAGTTAATAATAATTCTTCTTCTGGGCTGTGTAACTGATACTGTTCATTATTGGCTGTAATGTTCTTGATTTCTTCCTGGTCAAACCAAAATCTAAAACCACTTTTGAAAAGAAACAAAGCTTGTGAAAATGCCATATTAATATCTACATCGTGCTGGTATTTTATGCCTTCCAACTCAAAACAAAGAAACCTTCTGCTTCCTGTACTATCGTTTAAGAACTGTGCTGTGTTGACACTTCCGGCAAAGGATGCGCGTCTTGGCATTGTTTCGTTGTTGTGACCGTAGGCTTTTCTCATTCTGATTTGGGTTTTTGTAATGATTTCTTTGAGTGATCCAATTTCAGAACGGTTTAGGTTTTCTAATTCATCTAAATTGATCAACATACATTCAGCCAGTTGTACTAAAGTATCTTTGTTGTTTGGGTTTATGGTTCCTGAAAACAAATACTCTTTCAATTGTTTGGGAACAAGCTTTTCAACCCAAGTTGTTTTACCTAATCCTTGTTTGCCACTAAAGACAATAACCGTGTGATTGATAACTTTATCGTCTAGAACACAACCCACCATAGCGACTAACCATTTTTTAAAACATTGTTGCCAAAGGTCTTGTTTTGTGGTTGTTATTGTGTTGGCTAATTCGGTAATATAATCGTTCTTTTCGTCATAGGTAGGTAAATTAAAAAAGTAATCTTCAAATGGATTGAACAGCTCACAGAAATCAGAATAAAGCAAGTTTCTTAATGATGATAGGTTTGTTTTAATTCGACCTTTAAGACATTCTCGAAGCATTGAATTTTCAATAAAATCATTCATTACATTCCATTTCTTTTTACCAAAATATTGGAACTCTAACTTGCCTGAAACGATGTTGTGGCGAAATACATATCTTGTTGATAAAAACAGTTCTAAACGGTCAATTTGGGTTGGTTTTGGTTTGTCTTCGTCGTCTTCGAGGTCCTTCGACAAGCTCAGGATGACATTAGAGGTTTCCTTCGGAGCGTTTTTTAGTTTTTTATCGTAAGAACCAAACTCGTGAATGTTTCCGTAAGCACTATTGACAGCTTGTGTTACTTCTTTTTCATCATATCCAAAATCGGTTAAAATATATCCCAAAGCATCATTTAATGCAATACCTTTTCGGTTTAGGTTACACGCTAGTTGGTGTACGAATACGTTGCGACTACCATTCACGAATTGCACTTTTTTTTCAGTAAAATTTACGCAATGGTTGTAAATAGCATCGTAATCTAAAAGCGGTTCAGGGTTTTTGGTTTTAGGTTCTGGCTGTGTTTCAATCAATGGTACTTTGACTGTATTTGCAGTAACAAAGGTTTTTGAATTCTCGTTCAGATATAGATTTTCATCCCAGGAATAAAAGCATAACCTCGTTAAATCTTTTCCTGATTTGTCGATTTCTAGTTTTAAAATATTCTCGTAATAAGCTTGAACTTTTAGGAACGTTTCTTTATGTTCGGTTTTTGGCGTTTCTATTTTTACTAAAATTTTTAAACCGTTTCCAGATGGACTAATAAAACACGCATAAGTAAACTCACTTTGTGCAGCTATACTTTTTGATTTTTGTAAATCGGTTGTACTTAATTTGTCGATGTCTAAGATTATAAACTTTGAATATTCGGTTAGGAATTCTAATTTACGACCACCATCAAATTTTCCTGATGGTGTAAATGCTGGAAGTGATTTTTTGGCTTTGTTGTATGCTTCCTCTTTCTTTTCAGCCAATGATTTACGCAAGTAAATTATGCCGGTTTTGTACTTTCCGGTTTTAATTTCGTCCAAAATTGTTGCAATTGTTTTGTGTTCTACAACTTCGTTGAAATTCTTGAATATTGTTACCATTTAGGAGTAATTAGTGATTAGTGAAAAGTGAATAGTTTTTAAGTTTGTGTCTGTCTTACAAACACAAACTTCACAGGTTCCATTACAATCGCTCATACTATCGTCCTTTAAATGATTTGTTGTAATGCTCTTGTAATAGCTTTTCAACATCAGAAAGTTTGTAGTAGATTTTGTTTCCTACTTGACTGAATGAAATTTTGCCTTCGTCTCTCCAGGTTTGAGCTGTACGTTTTGAAATTTTCATCAGTAATAGAAATTCTTGATTGTCTAAAAAGGTTTCCTTCTTTGGGTCTGCCTTGATAGAAAGTTGGCTTTGAATAGTGTCTAATTTTGTCATTAGATCTGTGAACTGGTCTTTTGTGAAGATAATTGCATCCATTTTTAAAAGTTTTAAATTGTTATGATGCAAATGTGAGAAGTAGTAAAAAGTCCAAAAGTCCTGAAATGGTCTTTCAGGACTATTTTGTTTTAGAGCATTTTGTCGATGTCTATTCTTTTATGCTGTTTCGGACGTTTTTCGGTTCTCGAAGGAGTGAGTATTGTTTTGACTGTTTCAGGACTTATTTCTTTTCCGTCTTTGTCAACATAGGAATTTACGATGATTGCCACCAAGTCATTAACAGAACCATCAATCATTGATTTGCCATCTACAAATAACTCTCTTGTAAACTGGTAATGGATATCAATAAACTGGTTTAGATTGCAATTGATTTGCATCTTTTTGAATGGTAATTGGTTTTGATTTTGTTCTCTTTTGGTTTGTTCTACAGCTGCTTGTAATTTTTGTAAGGCATAAATATGCTCAATTTCTTTAGCACATTGTAGATCATACATTGGTGTTTTTTGATTGATAAATTCGATGCTTGCTTGTTGGTACTCAAACATTTCTTTGGTTAGCAATAGTATTTTTTCTTCATCACTTTGACAAGTAACCAATTGCTTTTTATTTTCTGATTGGTGATTGTCTTTCTATTGGAATTTGCACATTGAAAAAAGGCACTTTCTCCATTGCGTGACAACTGTTACAGTTGATAGTCATTATTTGAAAGTTTTTATTGAAATTTACTGTGTCTTTACTTTCTATGGATTTTTTCATTTCAGGTAAAACGTAAGTTAAAAAGTGTTCTGCTGATTTGGCTCTTTTAGGTCTGCGTTCAAGTCCATTTTCAATAGCGATTTTAATTTTCTCAATTTGATAGTCGGCATATTCCCAGTTTTGGTCTTGTCCAGCCCAATACAATTCTTGGTAACGATAACCTGTTTCAACCATTGCATTGTCAAAGCCACGAAATTGTTTTTCAATGGTCTTGATTTGCTCTGTTTCTGTTCCTTTAATCCAATCGCCTTGTGCAGTTTCTTTGTCTGTCTTTTGGTTACAAGAAAACAGTCCGAGTGTCAATATGAGAATAATTGTTTGTTTCATTTTCTTTCGTTTCAATGTTAGCACGGTCGCTCATAGGGTGACGCATAACGGTTTGGGGCTTTGCGAAGTTGGGGCATTCAAGGCACAAATGTTCAATTTAGCACAAATGTTCATTAGAATTACCAATGCTTAAATTTAGCACTTCTGCCCCAATTTTGCAAAACCCTTGTTATCGGCTGTTCTTCTTTCGTCCGTGTCCGTTTTTTTGTTGGTTTAGTAGTTTAAAAATACTCCGAAACCAAGTCCCATATCGCTGTCGTAATGTGTTGTTAATCCTATGTTTTTGTTTACAATGTAACGCAAACCTGCCATATATTCTTTGTCGGTATTTACCATAAATGATGCTCTAACTCTTTTTGAAATTGGAATATCTTCTCTCATTAGTTGTACTCTTAAATTCCCATCGTGGTAAATTTCGGTCTGTAAAACTACAAGCATTGGCAAAGTATAGGCAACTCCTAAACTAAACTGGCGTCTGTTGTCTTTGGTGTTGGTTTGTCCAAAAAGGTTTTTTTCTCCGTGTACATTTCCCATTGCATCGGTTTCTA
>CAZOHO010000102.1:0-7762 GCA_964579755.1 uncultured Flavobacterium sp. | reverse complement strand
GGTTTACTCGGACTAGCATCATTTTCAAATGAAGCGATTTGTAAATTCAATAAATAATTGCCATCAAGCACTTCATTGGGAACAAAAATCATCTCGGTAATCGTACAATTCAATCTTGCATCGTCATTCAAATGGTTTACATCTTTAACATTCCAGAAGGCTTTGTGTGCTACTAATTTGCCACCGTCTTTTTCTTTATCGACACTAGGCAAATCAATCAACAAATGTTGGATTCCGCTTTCGCGAAGGAACAACGCTGCCTCTTCAGACAAAAAAGGCGGATTCGTATTCGAATACTTCAATGATTTTTTTGAAACGTCATTTGGCAGGGTTCGAATAACAATGGCTTCTGGATTGATTTCTGAATTACGAACAGATTGTAACGCCTTTTCAATTTGCAGTTTTGAAATCACTAAATCCTCTCCTACTTTTTCTGGTTGAACCGAAATTAAAGTTGCCCAAAAGAAAAACGCTTTCAATGATTGATTGATACTGTAAAATTCTCTTGTAATATGCCCTAAACACTCGGTATGTGTTCCGTGAGCGTGCGGATTGAAAAATAGATTATTGAAATTCGTTGACGATTGGCCTTCAGCTACTTTCCCAATCCAATCTTCCATAACGACAGGAGTAATTTCGGGTGCATTTTGGTACCAAGCAATAGGATTTTGCTCGTCATTCGTTATTGGAATGGAAATATCAATGGGTTTTGATAAGTCTATTTCGGAATTTTGGATTTTTGCTATCATACGTTTAACCACGAAGGTCACAAGGTTTTCACTAAGTTCACAAAGCTTTGTGCCTTCTTCGTGTTCTTAGTGGTTAAGAATTATTCCAAATTTAGGTAAAACAAATCACTTGCTATTCCATCGGTTAAAAATTTCCCTTTCAATGTTGGCTTCAATATTCCATCGGTAATAGAAAGCAAACCATCAACAATGAATTTTTGTGATTGTTGCTTCAAATAATCCAAATATTGAGAACCAAATTCCTGTTCAATTCGGACTAAAGAAACACCCCAAATCGTTCGTAAACCCGTCATAACATATTCGTTATAACGATCTTCGAGTGTTAATTTTTCAACTTCATTAGGCAATTCATCTTTCTGAAGTGCTTTCAAATACATGGCATTATTTGCCACATTCCAACTTCTATAATCACCATCATAACTATGTGCCGAAGGACCAATTCCGATGTATTTTTTACCCAACCAATAGGCCGAATTATTCCTAGAAAAATAATTTTCTTTACCAAAATTAGACAACTCATAATGAATAAATCCATTGGCTTCCAACGTTTCGACCAAAATCATAAAATGTTCTTGGGCTACCTCATCATTGGGCGAAGCTACTTTACCTGTTTGAATCAGTTTGATCAACGCGGTTTTAGGTTCTACCGTCAAAGCATAACTGGAAATGTGTGGTATCCCAAAAGACAAGGCCGTTTCGATATTCTGCTGCCATCTTTTGTTTGACATTTGCTTCGCCTGTTCGCCATTCTGGCTCGGGTCGGGAATTCCGTAAATTAAATCCAATGAAATATTATCGAAATAACGGGTCGCTATTTCTAGGCATTTTTTTGCTTGCGCCGAATCATGCGCGCGATTCATTAACTTTAAATCCTCTTCAAAAAAGGACTGAATTCCAATAGAAAGCCGGTTAACTCCAATCCCTTTAAGTTCTAATAAATAAGATTCTGACAAATCATCAGGATTGGCTTCGAGAGTAATTTCGGGGTTTTCTACAATAGTATAATGTTCATAAATCGTAGCAATCAAAAATCTTATATCTGCAATCTGCAATCTACTTGGAGTTCCTCCTCCAAAATAAATGGTTTCGATAATTTCATATTCAAACTCACCTTTACGCAGTTGCAATTCTTTGGCCAAAGCCAAAACCATTTCTTCTTTCTTCTTCATCGAAGTCGAAAAATGAAAATCACAGTAATGACACGCTTGTTTGCAAAAGGGGATATGGATGTAGATTCCAGCCCCACCCAGTCTCCCCAAAGGGAAGGAGTTATGAAAATTGTTTATTTTTTGATCTGAATCAAACATGTAGTTATTTTACTCCCCCTTTGGGGGTTGGGGGGCTTATTCTATTTTCATTATTTTTCACAAAAGCATCCCAACCCGAATAACTTTTGCCAATTTCTAGTCGGCCTGAATTAAAAAAATGACAAACAGCGGCCGCTAATCCATCGGTAGAGTCTAAATTTTTCGGTAAGGTTTTAAGACCTAATAATTGTTGAAGCATTTTGGCTACTTGCTCTTTACTAGCATTTCCATTTCCGGTTATGGCCATTTTTATTTTCTTAGGTTCGTATTCTGTAATGGGAATCCCGCGCGAAAGTCCCGCCGCCATAGCAACGCCTTGCGCACGACCTAATTTCAACATCGATTGCACATTTTTTCCAAAAAAGGGAGCTTCAATCGCTATTTCATCAGGATGATGCGTTTCGATGAGTTCAATTGTGCGTTCAAAAATGATTTTTAACTTTTGATAATGGTTGTCGTATTTGGATAATTGCAGTTCGTTCAATTGCAAAAATTCCATTTTTTTATTGACTACTTTAATCAATCCAAAACCCATAATGGTGGTTCCTGGGTCGATTCCTAATATGATGCGTTCGTTTGCCAATTGAGGTTTGTTTAAAGGTAGCAACTACTCTACTTTTAGTATAACAGGAAGAATAAATTGAGTTTTAACTGGAATTCCACGTTTGATAGCAGGATTCACTTTTGGAAAGTCAACCAATCGAGCTTTTAAAATACTGTCAATTTTAATAGTATCATACGCGACCGAATCTTTAGGAAATTGTGGTTCGAATTGCATGGTTGAATTAGGAAAAACCGTCACTTTAACCTCAATAGTATCCAATTCTGGATAAAGAACTGATAATGTATCAACACTCAATTTTTCTTGAATTAACTGAGTTAATATTTCAAAAAAACATTGTTGGCGCTGAGTCTTATCCTCTATTTTTTCACAATCTGTAAGTGAAGGAAACTCATCTACTTCTTTCCAGTTAATTTCGTTCAACTCTTTTGCCAATAATTCCTTTTCAGAAGGCACTTGCTTCCCAAAATATTGGCAAGAATTAAACAATAGAATAACTAATAAAAGAAAATTATGCTTCAATGTTTTGTGTTTGAATGGAACTAATATGGGATAAAAATACAATTATTTTTTTTTGAGAAGCGCTATAAAACCAACAAATCTTAATTGAAGAAGGGAAATAGAAAAAAATGAAGAAAAATTATAAGATGAAGCAGCTACTTTTAGAGATAAAAAAACTACTATAACGTTTTAGTACCGTTGTAAATCAAAAAAGCTATCCTTAGTTCTGAAAATCAGAATTTCTGGAAAGCTTTTCATCGGTCTAACTACTAAACCCGGTCAGCTTACAAGGCCGACCAAACAACACAACTAGCCTTAGATACCATTTTTGGGCAAAAAAGCACTTCTTTACGAAGTGCTTTTCCCAATTTAGCGGTCTGGACGGGACTCGAACCCGCGACCCCATGCGTGACAGGCATGTATTCTAACCAACTGAACTACCAAACCTCTGCTTAATTGCGGTTGCAAATATACAACAGATTTCCGTTTACGCAAGTGTTTTTGTAAAAAAAATTAAATAATACGTATTGAAATCAACCAAAGTTTTGTTTTTCAACCAAATAGGTCAACAGTATTTTTTCAAAATTTTCACCCACCTCCACCGGAACATATTGAATTCTGTTTTGTGCACAAGTCAACGCTACCTTTTTAAAATAAGCTGCCACCGTTTTTTCATATTCTTCTTGAACCGTATCGGCAAAAACCGCCACTTCTTCTCCTGTCTCTACATCAATAAATTTCTGAGGAGTGGAATCAAAATCAAAACCCAATTCGGTTTTGGAATCAAAAACATGAAACAAAACGACCTTATGTTTGTTGTGTTTCAAATGTTGCAAAGCTCTAAATAAAGCCTCTTCATTTTCCGACTGAAACATATCAGTAAACAGAATAATCATCGAACGGCGATGGATTTTCTCGGCAATTTGATGTAAAAATGTAATTGTATCAGTACTTTTTGAAACTTTCGGTTGCTCCAAAAGTCCCTCAAGCGCATTTAAAATCATTCGATGGTGACGATCGCTCCCTTTCTCTGGCGCATAATATTCGTAAGTATCCGAAAAAACACTCAACCCTACTGCATCGCGTTGTTTTTTCAATACATTCATCAAAACTGCCGATGCTAATACCGCGAATCCTATCTTACTTTCATAAAAAGGCTGATTTTCTTTTACAATGGGGTAATGCATCGACGAAGAATTATCAATAATAATATGACATCGCAAGTTGGTTTCTTCTTCGTATTGCTTAGTGAACAAACGATCGGTTTTAGCAAATAGTTTCCAATCAATATGTTTGGTACTTTCTCCTGAATTATACACTTTATGCTCGGCAAATTCAGCTGAAAAACCATGAAACGGACTCTTGTGCATGCCCGAAATGAATCCTTCCACCACTTGATGAGCTAACAACTCCAAATGACGAAAACTAGAAACTATATCTCTTTGTGATTCAATATTCATTATCCAAATATAAGAAAACGATTGGTACTTTACATAAAGCAAAAAGGATTGACTTTCGCCAATCCTTTGTTTATATCAATGCAATCCGTCGATTACAATAATGCGTCTAAACTATCTGCATAGGTTTGCTTTGGAGCTACACCTACTTGTTTTCCTACTACTTCTCCATTTTTGAAAATCAAAACCGTTGGAATGTTTCTGACACCGTATTTTGCTGCAAATTCTTGGTTAGCATCTACGTCCACTTTTCCAACAACTACTTTACCTTCGTATTCATTGCTCAATTCATCAACGATTGGCCCAACCATTCTACATGGTCCACACCAAGCTGCCCAAAAATCTACTAATACTGGTTTGTCTGATTTCAAAACTACTTCGTCAAAAGTAGCATCTGTTATTGCTAATGCCATAATATCTTTCTTTTTACTTGTTTATTAATTGTACTGCAAATCTATAAATTAAAAACCATTCTTACATCACTCTTAAATTAGTTTTGATTATGAATGTATTGCCTTTTTTTATACGCCAATTTAGTTCAACTTGAAGTTAATTTGTCTTTTTTCTAATTCCAACAGCAACTCGTTGGATATTTTAACTTTTAATTTTCGACTCGGCATACTTAATTTAGTTACCACATTGATTTCTTCTACTTCGGTAGTCGTGCTAATTTTTTGAGTTTCCATCAAAGGGACATCGGCATCTTCAGCATCAGTCTCTTCTACAAATATTTCTTCTTCGGTTTCTGCAATTTCAGAAGTAGTTTCGACAATTTTAGTGATTTTTTCCAATTCCATGATTTCGAAAGTAACGGTATTGTCTCCTTTATTCTCTTGAAAAAGTTGGTTCAATTGCTGAATGAAATCGGACTGAATATCGTTGATATTCAACAATAGCACTAACTTTTTGGCAAAAGAAGGCAAAACATCCTGCAAATATTGGATTAACGTAAACTGCAATCGAGGTTCTCCTTTTTTACCCGTTTCTTTATCTGCCCATCCTTCTTTCACTAAAACTCGCATATAGGTAAAATTATTCTGAATCAAAAAGTGACGGAATTTCAAATATTCTTCTCCAAAGATTCTAAACTCGTAACTTTCATCATATCCTTCCAGAAAAAAAGAAGCCCAGCCTTTACCGTTTTTAGCCACACGATGTTGCACATTATTAATTATCCCACCAAAAGAAAGCGTTTTACCCACATACTGTTCTAAGTGTTTCAGTGCCTCCAACTTAGCATTGCAGAAATATTTCATCTCAAACTTAAAATCATCCAACGGATGACCTGAAATATAAATTCCAACGACTTCTTTTTCCTTGGCTAATTTTTCCATCGTACTCCAATCCTCGCAAGGCGGCACCACAGGCTCGGCAATTTGCACATCGCTACTTTCTCCAAACAAACTCACTTGCGATGAATTTTCATTTTCTTGGAACTTGGCTCCGTAACGCATTGCTTTTTCGTAAAAGGTAATTCCGTCGCCATCATCATGAAAATATTGTGCGCGGGTAGTCCCCTCAAACGAATCAAATCCTCCGGCTAAAGCCAAATTCTCTAACGCTTTTTTATTGGCGGCACGCAAATCAATACGTTTGGTCAAATCAAAAATCGATTTGTATTTCCCGTCTTTTCTGTTCTCGACAATGGTAGCCACAGCACCTGACCCTACTCCTTTTATCGCTCCCATTCCAAAACGAACGGCATAATCATCATTTACAGTAAATTTATAAAACGACTCGTTCACGTCTGGACCTAAAACCTGCAATCCCATTCGCTTACATTCTTCCATAAAACAGATGCCATGTACTCAGCTGGGTAATTCGCTTTTAAATAGGCCGTTTGATAGGCAATCCAAGCATAACAAGTAGAGTGCGATTTATTAAATGCATATTCGGCAAAGGCTTTCCAGTCGTTCCAAATTTTCTCTAATTTGTCTTTGGCGTGTCCTTTAGCCATAGCTTGCTCGATGAATTTTGGCTCCATTTTGGCCAATACATCAATCATCTTTTTCCCCATTGCTTTACGCAAAACGTCAGCATCACCTTTTGAGAAATCAGCTAATTTTTGCGACAAAAGCATTACCTGCTCTTGGTAAACGGTAATTCCGTAGGTATCTTTCAATAACTCTTCACAGTCGGCCAAGTCATATTCGATAGGCTCTTCTCCATTTTTACGTTTAATAAAACTCGGAATGTAGGCAATCGGACCTGGACGATACAAGGCGTTCATGGCAATCAAATCAGGAAAAACCGTCGGCTTTAATTCCTTCATGTATTTCTGCATCCCAGGACTCTCATATTGGAAAATCCCTACTGTCTCACCACGTTGAAAAAGTTCATATGTTTTTAAATCGTCAATAGGAAATTCATCTGGATTTAAATCGATTCCAGATCTGTATTTCACTAATTTAACCGTATCTTTAATTAAGGTTAGGGTTTTCAACCCCAAGAAGTCCATTTTTAATAAACCGGCACTTTCTACCACCGAGTTATCAAATTGGGTCACAAACAAATCCGAATCTTTGGCGGTTGAAACCGGCACAAAATTCGTAATATCATCCGGAGTAATAATCACCCCACAAGCATGAATACCCGTGTTTCGAAGATTCCCTTCTAAAACTTTTGCTTGTTGAATGGTTTCTCCTCCTAAATCAGTTCCGCCAGCTAAAGCAATTAATTCTTTAATTTTATCGTATTCCTCTGGGCGAACCGTTTTCTTGATTAAAGCATCGTCTTCGTTTAGAAAACGAGCCAAATTCCATTTCGACGGCATCATGCCTGGAATTAACTTCGCAATTTTATCGGCCTCAAATAATGGTAAATCCAATACACGTGCCGTATCACGAATAGCCGACTTCGTTGCCATTTTACCATAGGTAATAATTTGGGCTACTTGTTTGGAACCGTATTTTCGAATCACATAGTCCATTACACTGCTTCGACCTTCATCATCAAAATCAATATCGATATCGGGTAAAGACACACGGTCTGGATTCAAGAAACGCTCAAAAAGCAAATTGTATTTTAGTGGATCGATATTTGTAATTTTCAAACAATACGCCACTACCGAACCCGCTGCCGAACCCCTTCCAGGACCAACAGACACGCCCATATTCCTAGCTTCGGCGATGAAATCTTGAACAATCAAAAAGTACCCTGGATAACCCGAATTTTCAATGGTCATCA
>CAZOHO010000101.1:0-7778 GCA_964579755.1 uncultured Flavobacterium sp. | reverse complement strand
ATAACGAGAACTTGAGTTATGATAAGAATGGTAATATTATGAATTTAAGCCGTTATGGCGACCGAGACGAACAGTATTTGCCGATACAAATTGACAATTTAGGGTATGGTTATGCTACCAACTCGAACAAGCTTATGAGTGTGGTGGATAACTCGAATAATACCAGTGGTTTTAAAGACGGTAACACTACTGGGGATGATTATGTGTATGATGCCAATGGTAATATGACCGTGGATAAAAACAAGAATATTACTGGTATTGTGTATAACCACTTGAACCTGCCGACTAAAATTATTTTTCCAACTGGAAATATTGTGTACTTTTACACTGCTAGTGGACAGAAAGTACAGAAAGTAGTAACGGAGAATGCAACAGTAACCACGACTGATTATTTAGGGGGTTACCAATATCAGAACATGGTGTTGCAGTTTTTTCCAACGGTGGAAGGCTATGTAAAAAATACCCCTGTTAGTGGTACCAACTCGTACAGCTATGTGTTTAATTATACAGATCATTTAGGAAATACTCGATTGAGTTATGCTAAAGACACGACAACAGGTTCATTGAAAATTCTTGAAGAAAATAATTATTATCCTTTTGGGTTGAAGCATAATAGTTATAATGTAGATAATTTTCAACCTGGGTATAAGTATAAGTTTAACGGAAAAGAATTGCAAGACGAGTTATCACTGAACTTGTACGACTATGGAGCAAGAAATTACGACCCTGCACTTGGTCGTTGGATGAATATTGACCCACTAGCGGAAACCTCAAGGCGCTTTTCTCCTTATGTGTATGCACTAAACAACCCAGTAGTTTTTATTGACCCTGATGGAATGGAAGCTAAAGGAGCTGATGGACTGACTAACTCAGAATGGTTGACTGCCAATAGACGAAGTGACAGTCCGACTGCACAGCTTGATGCTGAACAAAAAGAATTTGATAATAAACAAGCTGAAATTGATTACTTTGCTAACAAGAACAAGAAGAAAAAAAATGTAATTGTTGGTAATACGGAAGTTATAGATAGTGGGTTGAATCATGTGATGCACTCGGGAGATGGTGGCGATCAAGAAGACCCGCCAACCAAACAGCGAACTCAGGAATCCGACAAAGCTGAAGGCTGGACAAATTCACAATTTAGAGACTTATATGGGTTTAATGAATTGGCGATAGAAGCGTATGCTTACGTGAGAGGTGCTGCTGAATTATCCGCAGTAAAATGGGGTGGTTTTACAACAGGTTTAAAAGGATTGTTTAGCGCAGAAACTAAAATTTTAGTTCAATTTGGAAAAGGTCAAAATCAAGTTTCTCACGCTTTTAGACACGTAGAAGCTATGGGTTTAAGTAAAGATGTAGTGAAAAGTGCAATTATGAAAGACATTCCTAGAATTGCTAAAAATTTGCCTTATGGCAAATCAATCAACACAACAATTAAAGTATCAAACCAACAAATAATATATAGTTCATATAAGTTACCAAATGGGACTATAAATATTGGTAGAATTACTGGATTAACGAAATAAGACAATGGAAAAATTAAGGAAATTATCAGTAAAAGAAGAGAACTTAATAGCATTTTTAATACAAAAAGAAAATTTAAATATTAATTCTGATTGGAAAAATAAAGTTCTTGCGTTTTCAATGAATGATGGGAATATGGGAAGTTTAAAATTGTGCCCTGATGGAAGATATGACGAAGAAAAAGAACATATTCAAAGTTTTGTTTCAGAATACAAATTTAAAGATAAAGATGATGTTGATGTTGTTGCCTCTCTATTTTTAGATAAAGAAGGTAATTTATATGAATTAGATATTTGGAAAGTTGATTTTAGTGAGTTACTATCACTTCCCGATTTTCCCGGATAGCGCGGATTTGGGTAGGTAATGTATCAAAGTTAGTGATGGTTGTGTAAAAGCTATTTAATAAATTGAAAATCAATTTAATTGTTACTTTAAAAAGGAAAAAGAGAAGCTATTGCTTCTCTTTTTTTATTGGGTAAGGTCTATTTGTTTCTCCAAAAGTTTGCTTGTACTCAGTGCAGTGCTCAGGATTTATTTTTGGTTGTGATGGTAATTATTTAAAACTAACCATTATTTATAAAATGAATTTTAATTGATGTTTTGGTGCTTGGCGAGTGGCAATTTTTGAAGTCAAAACACTATCAATACGCTACAAAAGTCATGCGAAACCGCTGTTTGTTGCAGTTCTTATTAATTATTTGACTTACTTCGTGACTCATTCATTGTTGATTGAGATGCTTTGATATCTGTCGAGCCTGCAATGTCTCTCAATTTTTTTAGTATTTCTGAAAGTTTGTTCTTTTGATTAAGATTTATAGCCAAGTTTAATGCTGTTCCTTCAATTTTTACATCGAGTATTTTCTCGTCTTTGTCTGTAAAGTATAAACCTTTATCGCCACTGGCTATGAAAAAACTTCCTCCCATTTTACATATATTACTTGTCATATATAGTCCAAAACCAGAATTTGCCCAAATTCCTTTAGGTTTATTTTTTTGTCCCGCATAAACTTTTCCCGAAACTCCAGGCTTTAAACTTTCTTTGATTGCTTCTAAATCTGAATTCAAAGTTAGTTTAGGATTGTTTGATAAAGAATTTCTAATTCCCATTCCACGGTCTAATACTGAAAATGAAACTACATTTTGTGACGGAAGATATTGTGCGCAGAATCCGAATTGTTTAGAATCACTATGCTCAACAATATTTCTTAATATTTCTCGAATAGAATAACTCAATATTTCTCGTAATATTTTATCATCGATGCTGTTGGTTTCTTCACTATCTTGAGTTAGAACTTTTCCAATATCGTCAGCGTAATCTTGAATTACTTCGCCTGGGTTTACATTGATATCTCGAGCAGCTTGTTTAATGTCAGAAATATTAAATAATGTCATAGGAATATATCTATCATTATTTCGAACAACAGTATTAGGAATATTACCAAAGTCCATTCCAAACGCTTGAAAAAAGCCCATATGAGCTGGATATTCACAATGTCTATAATTTCGAGCTACGAATTCGCTTCCTCGATTTTGTCCTTTGAATAAAGCTAATTCACTACTTAGAAGCAATAAAGAAAATGGGTCGATTCTTCTTTGTTCTTCGAAATCAAATACATATCTCGCTTGTTTACGAATTTCTTTGAAAGAATTTATAAACTCAATTGTTAAATCGAGAATTAAGTTTCTAGGAACTTTTATGATAATTTCTTCCATTTTTTAGATAGGGTTGATGATAATTGCAACTAATATAATGTTCCATCGCTTGGTGAGGCGAGGTTGCGAGTTTCGTAACTTTTTTTTTACTAAATATAAAATTTCTTGTGAAAGATAAACGTGAATTTACCAAATAATTTGCAATATCGTAAAACGGCTATTAGCTGTAGTGCTTTATTTTGGTTTGATACTTACTAGCATTTTTTCAGTAATATTTTTAATTCTATTGCTATTTGCTTTTAAAATAGCGTTATATAAATCTTGATTAAGTTTCACCATTTCTTTAAATTCTGTTAAACCATTTCTTTCTAGAAATAATTTAAATTTTGTCAATCCTATTCCTGAATTTAATTTATTTAAAACTACTTCGTCATTTTGAATACCACGTTCAAAATAATATTTCCATCTGTCTTGTGATATCTCTGATAGTTTTTCTCGTGCTATTTGAGCTGCAACCGTTGAAATGCCATATCTATTACCAAAAAACACTGCGATATATGCTTGAAAACAGTCTAAAAGTGCAGGCGAAGGAATTGTAGAACCAAGGTTGCTTAATCTTCGTACAACTGATGGCTCGTTGTAAAAATTATTAAATGCAAAATGAGTTTCTATAATTGCTTTTGCAGCTTTTTGAAAAGTTACTGATCTCAAATTTTCTGGTACATAATCAAAACCTTTAACTTTTAATAAGGCATTTTTCACACCCGAAGAAGCAATTGTATTACCAGCTGCTGTAACATCTCTGTAAGTTGTTCCAATATTCCATTTGTCATTTTCAGTAATTTTACTCCAAAGGGTGGGTAATATTAAATTCAAATTCGATAATGAATTTTCTAGTTTAGCTCCTTGCTCACTTTTAATTGCCGATGTTAAAATTGTCAAAACAGTTCTCAAATAGAAAACAGGACTATTAATAATTTGGTCTATTTGTGGGTCATTGATAGTTAAACTTTCTGTCAATAAACGTTGTCTAAAATTAGAAAATTCTAATGCAATTGAAATATCATCCTCTGATAAAACATATTCTACACTTGATTTTACAATTGTCATTGCTGTTAGTTTATCTAACTCGTCTTCACAGTTTGAGGAGAAATAATGGTTAATAAGCTCATTAGCTTGTCGAAGCTTTAAGGCAGCCGTTGAACCAATTACACCTAGTTGTTCCGCCAAATTTATCGCCGAATATTCTGTTAATGAACTGTCTATTGTTGAGTACTCATCAATATCATCACGATTTAAAAGTTCGCCAATAAATTTCATGCCAAGTGTCGAAATTGTTTCTTTTAATTTTGTCATTGCTTTTTTCCAAGCAAATTCGGCTGCCATATCATAAGCTTCCAGTTGGAAAGCATTTACAATATGACTTTGTTGTTTTGTAGTTAAACTGATAGCGTAAGGAACAATTTCTTGTGCCTCACTTTTATTTACTGGAATTACATTTCCATCTGGACCTTTCCATAAAGTTATATCATTATTCATCTTTTTTCCAATATTTTGATTTACCATCTTGTGATTTATAAAGGCAAGCTTTAAATTTTTTTGAATTTATCATTGATTGATATGCTCTTGTTCTTGCACCACCATTTACATCTAAATCTCCATCTACTTTTGGAATGAACATATGATAACCAATAACTTTTGCAGTATTTGTTAGAATTGTAATTCCATCGTGATTTAGCATTGATATCAATATCTTACTATGTGAAATTAAGTTTACAGATGTGTCATTTGATTTTTCAACTTCACAATTTTTAATAAATTCTTGAAAATCAATTGGATTGTCTAAATAAATACAATCTTCAAATTTCCCTTTTAATTCATTAATAACTTCTTCATTATCATCTACAATTGCAATAAGGTTTCCGTGTCCAATTCTAATAGCTTCATTTAATGATTTGATTATAAATGTGTTTATAGTTTCTTTGATTTCTTCATCACAATTGGAAGTTATCCGTTCGCAAATATTTTCTACATCGTTACTATCTTCAAGATTAAGTTCAATTAAATCAAGAGATACAATTAATCTACTTTTTTGTCCAATTAACTCAACAGTTTTTGAGCCAATATTTCTTATATAAGCTAATGAATAATCCTCCTGTACTACACCTAATCTGCCAACTGTTTGTTCATAAAGCGAAGGACTAGTTTCAATTATTTCAGCATCAATTAGCCCATATTTTAGTTGATTTTCTTTGACCTCAATTACTATATTCCAATTCCCAACAGCTAGTGGAGCGCTAAGTTTTAAAATATTTGAAAATTCAGTTGAAGAAAGTTCAGCTTTATTAATAACTATTTCTCGATTAGAAATTGATTTAAAATAATCCCAATCAGTTACGATTAATATTTCAGGATATAATTTTTGCCCTTCTTCGTGATAATCAGAAATTAGATTTATAAGTTCTAATATTCCTTCTTTTAATTGGGGTTTTGTTGGAAAATTTTCATCATATAAAAATGCTCCTATAGCAGACAAAGTATCTTCTTTTAATGAGTTTTTTTTTAGTGGTTTCGTCATCAATTAGTTCTTATATGTTGATTTATTCTGAGAATTGCAGCTAACGTTTTGTCGCTTTACGAATTGTCGGATTTCAAGGACTTAACTTTCAATCTATCACTAAACTAAATTTAAAGCACAGACCTTTCAATTGACCACTACACCCGCCATTTTGCATAACCGCTGTTAGTGGTAGTTTTTAAATTAGTTTATCGTACTCCAGGAAAACTGTTGACATATTTAATTGTAAAATCAGGAAAGCTTGTTACAATTTTTATTTTAAAGTCGGGAAAACTATTGACTATTTTCCATTTGCCAGAAGAATCAGCAAACGATGTTACTTCTTTAACATGTAAGTCTGCAAAAATCGACACGATTTTAACTTTGTAATCAGGAAAACTTTCTACAAATTTAATTTTCCCATAAACTTTTGAAATTTCATCTTTTGTCATTGTATCTATATTTTAATTATTATTTTTGTTTATTGGAATTATCACTAAAAAACCAGAGAATGAATATAATTCCTCCTCCAAATAATACTATTTTTCCCAAGTTTAATACACTACCAACTCCACAAACGCCACAACTTCCACCAGTGTTACAATGTTCACATGAACTGCAAGTTGAACATGCACTACAGCTACTAGATCCTGTACATCTACCTGCAAAAATTGGATTTGCTGATAAAAGTAAAAACAGAATAATTAGAAGAAAATATTTATTTTTCATCGAAAGTATATTTTTATAGTTCTATAAATTACCACTACAACCAAATATGAGTATTTCGTCAATCTAAATATACAAACAAGTTACATCAGCTTTTTAACTGAACTGGGGTTTAATTAATTATTTTATGATTAATTACTTCCCACCCTTACAAAGTTCAGATTGTTTTTTAAATAAATTTTACGGTTTTCTAGACAATTCATTACGGTTAATAATAATTGAAGAATGCCAAGTGAATGACTTAATTTGGTTGGGGGCGAGCTGAAGTCTTAATTTTTGTTGTTATTATCCTAAAATAGTTCTAATTGTATTAGTAGTAGAATAAGTGTTTTGATTTGGTTTTATTGGCTATTACAAAGTTAGAATTAACTTGGTAGGTTGTTGTTATACAATTGTAACTGAACTTTGTCGCAATACGGTTTACGGCTTGTAAGGTTTCGCCTTTGGTTCTGGAAGTAAAAACAATACTTTGGGGTTGTAGTTTTGAATAATGGTTTCTAAACGGTTTTCTAATTGTGAATTAGGGCTGCCTTGACTTTCAAACGCCACAATGCTACCCTTGGCTTTAATAATCAAGGTGAAGTCAATACTGGTTTTATGTTTGTAGGAGTAGAGTATTTCTACGTCTACGTATTTACCAAGAAATACACTGGCTAGTTCTACTAATGTACTTGATTTTCCTTTTTTTTGCTGAATTTGAAACTAAGATAATTTCACTCATGTTCCCCAATAGATTTTTCCGAAATACTTAACCTTTTCAAGTAAATCAATTTTAATTATTTAAAACAAAAATTAATTTTAGGTCAAAGGGGACAATAATTATTTCAACTTAGCTATTGGTAAAATTAATTCAAATTTAAAAGGAGAATTTACGGTTTTATTAAGGATTTTGTTATGGTTTGAAAATTATCTAGGGTTGCTAAACAACCCTAAATTATTAACACGTTCTATTAGTTCAGCATCAGTGCCTCCTTTAAAAATGAGTTGCTTTTTGAGGTTGGCTTTTCTCTTTTCTATGGTACTTAATGAGAGCGGGATGTATTTAGTGAGGTCTTTGGTTTTAACTCCCTCGGCAATGAGTTGAATTATTTTACTATCATGTTCATCCCAATGGATATTCTTAATTATAAACTCTCTTTGCGCTTCTAGAATTGAAGCAGTATAATACGTTTCTTTGTTTGTTATAGCTTCCATGATAGACGGAAAGCTTTTATAATTAATGTCATTTTTTGAAATGAATCCTAATGGACTGAGTGTTTTTGCAATTCGATTTACCCAAACTGGATCACAGTGCATGGAGATTATAACAAGGCTACAA
>CAZOHO010000100.1:6680-7896 GCA_964579755.1 uncultured Flavobacterium sp. | reverse complement strand
AAAATGAAAAAGCAGGAACGCCAACTATGGGTGGTTTGATTATCATTTTTGCTACTTTATTGCCTGTTGTATTGTTTGCCAAATTGCATAATATTTATATCGTATTGCTTATTGTGACCACTTTGTGGATGGGAACGATTGGTTTTATTGACGATTATATCAAAATTTTCAAGAAAGACAAACAAGGTTTAAAAGGGATTTTCAAAGTAATTGGTCAAGTAGGTTTAGGACTAATTGTGGGTTCAGTACTTTATTTTAGTCCAGCAGTTACAGTTCGTGAAAATGTTGCGAACTCTCCTGTAATTAAACAAACAACTGAAAATGTAATTGCTCAAGCACCTATAGAAGTAAAATCAACTGCTACAACTATTCCGTTTTTTAAGAATAATGAATTTGATTATGCAGAAGTATTGGCTTGGACAGGCGAAGGATATCAAAATTGGGCTTGGTTAATTTTTATTCCTGTAGTAATTTTTATTATTACAGCAGTGTCTAACGGAGCGAATCTTACAGACGGAATTGACGGATTGGCAGCGGGAACTTCGGCGGTCTCTGTTTTGGCTTTAGGTATTCTTACCTTTCTTTCTGGAAACATCATTTTCTCGAATTATTTGAACATTATGTACATCCCAAATTCAGGGGAAATGACAGTGTTTATTTCTGCATTTGTTGGAGCATTGATTGGGTTTCTTTGGTACAATTCCTATCCGGCATCCGTTTTTATGGGAGATACAGGAAGTTTAACTATTGGAGGAATCATAGCGGTATTGGCTATTGCAGTTCGTAAAGAAATGTTGATTCCGTTGTTGTGTGGGATATTCTTAGCCGAGAATTTATCGGTTGTGATCCAAGTAGCTTATTTCAAATACACCAAAAAACGTTTTGGCGAAGGACGAAGAATATTTTTGATGTCGCCTTTGCATCACCATTATCAGAAAAAAGGGTATCACGAAAGTAAGATTGTTACCCGATTTTGGATTGTAGCAATTATGTTGGCCATTTTGTCCATTGTGACTTTAAAACTACGATAGATGAGATTAGTTGTTTTAGGAGGAGGCGAAAGCGGAGTGGGGACAGCCATTCTGGGAAAGAAAAAAGGATATGAAGTTTTTGTGTCCGATTTTGGAAAGATAAAAGAAAATTACAAAGAAGTTCTTAATCATAATGCAATAGCTTGGGAAGAGGAAACGCATACAGAATCTTTGATTTTGAATGC
>CAZOHO010000100.1:0-6580 GCA_964579755.1 uncultured Flavobacterium sp. | reverse complement strand
TTAGAGTTGAGTAGTTTTCAATTGGACGGAATTATAAATTACAAGCCACACATCGCCATCATAACGAATATTAGTCCCGATCATTTGGATCGTTATGATTACAAATATGAAAATTACATCGATTCGAAGTTTAGAATCACAATGAATCAAACCGAAGAAGATTATTTGATTTATGATGCCGAAGACGAAGCTATAGCCACTTGGTTAACAAAGAATACAACAAAAGCAAAATTAATTCCTTTTTCATTGAACCAAGTTGTCACTGAAGGGGCCTTTATAAAAGATAATAAAATGGAAGTAAAGATTATGAATCACGAAGAATTTTCAATGGAAACAGAATTAATTGCATTAGAAGGAAAACACAATATGAAGAATGCTATGGCAGCAACTTCTGTGGCCAAATTAATGCAAATTAGAAACGCAACCATTAGAGAAAGCTTGTCTAATTTTCAAGGCGTTGAACACCGTTTAGAGAAAGTATTAAAAATCCAAAACGTACAATACATCAACGATTCTAAAGCGACTAATGTAAATGCTTCTTTCTTTGCTTTGGATAGTATGACTACACCAACAGTTTGGATTGTTGGAGGCGTTGATAAAGGAAATGATTACAACGAATTGATGTCTTTGGTTCACGAAAAAGTAAAAGGGATTATCTGCTTGGGTGTAGACAATAAAAAAATCATTGATGCTTTTGGGAATGTAGTTGATGTAATGATAGAAGTGGACAATATGACTGACGCAGTTCGTATGGCACAACGCATGACTGAAAAAGGAGATACTGTTTTATTGTCGCCAGCTTGTGCGAGTTTCGATTTATTTGAAAACTACGAAGACAGAGGAAGACAATTCAAACAAGCGGTATATAATTTATAAAAGTACAGCTAACAATTAGAATTTAGGCGATATGAAAATGAAACAGCTATTAAGCAATTTAAAAGGAGATAAGGTAATTTGGTCATTCTTGGCTTTATTGGCTTTGTTTTCCTTTATGCCTGTTTTTAGCGCCAGTACTAATTTAGCTTTTGGTCGTGACGGAGACGGAAATACGTTAGGATATTTAGTAAAACATTTGGCGCATTTAGGAATGGGTTTCATGATTATTTATTTCGTCCATAAAGTACCGTTTCACTATTTTAGAGTTATTTCCCGAATCGGATTGCCTTTTGTTTGGGGACTGTTAGCGCTTACCCTTTTCAAAGGAACACATATTGGAGGAGCTAATGCCAGTCGTTGGTTGCAAGTGCCTTTCATCGGAATTTCATTCCAAACTTCGTCTATTGCCGCCATCATATTGTATATTTATGTAGCGCGTTATTTGTCCAAATCCAGAGAAACGCCAATAACATTTCAGGCTTCTTTGCTAGAACTTTGGTTACCTGTATTTATTACATTGGCTTTAATATTACCAGCCAACTTTTCTACTACTGCCTTGATGTTTGCTATGGTGGTGATGGTGGCTTTCATTGGTAAGTACCAATTAAAATATATTGGTTTCATTATTGGAATGGCCATTGCAGGATTGTTGTTTTTCGTGCTAATTTCTAAGGCCTTTCCAGATTCTAAATTCTTTAATAGGGTTGGAACTTGGACAAGTCGAATTGAGAATTTCAGTTCAGACAAACCTGGCGAAGATGACTACCAAATTGAAAAAGCTAAAATCGCCATCGCTTCAGGAAATTTGTACGGGTTAGGGCCTGGAAAAAGCGTGCAAAGACACTTTTTGCCACAGTCTTCTTCTGATTTTATTTTCGCCATTATTATTGAAGAATACGGATTAATAGGAGGTCTCGGAGTTTTAGGCTTGTATCTTTTATTACTCTTCCGATTTGTAATTGCGGCACACAAAGCCAATACGCTCTTTGGAAAGTTAGTCGTCATTAGTTTAGGTTTTCCAATGATCTTTCAGGCCCTAATCAATATGGCAGTGGCCGTAGAATTATTGCCCGTAACAGGACAAACCTTACCTCTGATAAGTAGTGGAGGAAGTTCCATTTGGATGACCTGTTTTGCACTTGGAATTATTATCAATGTGACCAAGAAAGAAGAAGAAATCGAACAAGAACAAAAAGAAGCTGCCAAAAGAGAAGAAGCACTTCAAAAATTAATAGACCAACAATTAGAAGCAGACGAACAGCATACAGAAACAGGCAATTACTCCATTCAAGATAGTTCAAGAAATCCGATGGATGCCGTTATAAACAAATAGCAAATTTACCATGAGAACATATAAATTCATATTAAGCGGAGGAGGAACAGGAGGTCACATTTATCCAGCAATTGCTATCGCTAATGAATTGAAATCTCGTTTTCCTGATGCTGACATTCTTTTCGTTGGTGCGCAGGATAAAATGGAAATGCAAAAAGTCCCACAGGCAGGGTATCCAATAAAAGGACTTTGGATTGCAGGCTTGCAAAGACGACTGACTTTTGACAATGCATTGTTTCCAGTAAAATTATTGAGCAGTTTGTTGAAATCAAGACAAATTATAAAACAATTCAAACCAGATGTGGTAATTGGTACAGGAGGTTTTGCAAGCGGCCCTTTATTGCAAATGGCCAATAGTGCAGGCATACCTACTGTAATTCAAGAGCAAAATTCTTATCCAGGAATTACTAATAAATTATTGAGTAAAAAAGCCAATGCGATTTGTGTTGCTTACGAAAAATTAGAGCGCTTTTTTCCTAAAGAGAAAATTGTTTTAACAGGCAATCCGGTGCGTCAAGACTTGATTACAATTGATGGCAAAAGAGCCGAAGGAATATCTCATTTTAATTTAGATCTCAATAAAAAGACCATTTTAATTTTGGGTGGAAGCTTGGGAGCACGTCGTGTGAATCAATTGATTGAAAAAGAATTGGAATTTTTCGCTTCGCAAAAAGTACAATTGCTTTGGCAATGCGGAAAATTGTATTTTGAAGAGTACCAAAAATACAATTCAGAAAACGTACAAGTGATGGCGTTTATTGAACGAATGGATTTGGTTTATACTGCGGCAGATATTGTGATTTCGAGAGCCGGGGCTTCTTCTGTTTCGGAATTGTGTATTGTGGGTAAACCGGTGATTTTTATTCCGTCTCCTAATGTAGCCGAAGATCACCAAACTAAAAATGCTAAATCAGTTGCCGATAAAAATGGGGCTATTTTAATTCGCGAAAGTGAGTTGGATACTACTTTTGAATCGACTTTTTCGGATTTGATTTCCAATGAAAGTAAGCAAGATGAACTGAGTCAAAACATCAAAAACTTGGCTTTGCCTAATGCAACTAAAGCCATTGTAGAAGAGATACTAAAACTAATAAAATAACAATGTCAATTTCAAAAATCAATGATAAAAGTTGAGTTTTGAAATTGAAATTGAATTTTGAAATTGATATTTAAAATGAACTTAAATCAAATACATAATGTCTTTTTTATAGGAATCGGAGGAATCGGAATGAGTGCTTTGGCGCGTTATTTTAAAATCATCGGAAAAAATGTTTCGGGTTACGATAAAACGCCTTCGATGTTGACCGATGAATTAATAGCAAGCGGAATTGATATTCATTTTGAAGACCGTATTGATTTAATTTCGAAAGATTATTATGTAGAAAATACCTTGGTGATTATTACGCCAGCCGTTCCAGTAACACACTCGCAATGGAATTATTTTTTAGAGCGCGATTACGAAGTAAAAAAACGTGCAGAAGTATTAGGGATTATCACCAAAGATACCTTTTGTTTTGCGGTAGCAGGAACGCATGGTAAAACTACTACGTCGAGTATTTTAGGTCATATTTTATTTGAAAGTGGAGTGGATGTCACTGCTTTTGTGGGTGGAATAGTAGAAAATTATAATTCTAATCTGATTGGAACTGGAAAAACCGTTACGGTAGTTGAAGCGGATGAATTTGATCGTTCGTTTTTGCATTTGCATCCCAATATTGCTTGTGTCACTTCTATGGATGCTGATCATTTGGATATTTATGGCACAAGTGAAGAAATCGAAGCGTCGTTTGTAGAGTTTGCCAATAAAGTGGAAGATAAAAGCCAATTATTTATTACGAACGAATTGCCAATTGAAGGAGTGACTTGTGCGGTAAATGAAGAAGCGGCATATAAAGCCTTTAATGTACGAGTTGGAAATGGCAATTATGTTTTTGACGTACAAACACCAACAGAAACGATTCGTGATATTGCTTTTGGATTGCCAGGCAGACACAATTTAATGAATGCGTTGATGGCTTTGGCTATGGCTAAAACCTTTGGGACTTCGTCAGAAGCGATTGCAAAAGCGTTGGCTTCATTTAAAGGAATTAGAAGACGTTTTTCGTATCAGATCAAAACCCCAAATTTGGTTTATATCGATGATTATGCACATCATCCAACAGAAATTAATGCCGTACATCAAGCAGTTCGCGAATTGTATCCTAACCAAAAAGTGATGGCTATTTTTCAACCGCATTTATTTAGTAGAACAAAAGATTTTGCAGATGATTTTGCGAAAAGTTTATCCAATTTTGATGAAGCTGTATTATTGGATATATATCCAGCACGCGAATTGCCAATGGAAGGAATTACTTCGCAATGGTTGATGAACAAAATGACAAGTGAAGATAAAAAATTGGTATCCAAAGAAGATTTGATTCCAACAATTTTAGCAACTGATGCTCGAATTATTGTAACCATTGGAGCGGGAGATTTAGGAGAAATGGTACCTTCAATAAAAAATGCATTGTATGAAACGATTTAATTGGATAACTATTCGGTTGCTACTCATGTTTGGGTTGGTGATTTTCTTGTTTTCGTTTACTTCAAACCGAAATGGAAATCGAAAATTGGCTAATTCAAAAGTGATTTTTGTTGGAGAAAATGAGCCATTTCTTAAACAAGAAACGGTTAATAAATTGTTAATAGAAAATAATCGAGATGCTTCAGCTATCCGAAAAGATAAATTAGATTTGAATAAATTAGAAAAAGCCGTTAATTCAAATCAGATGGTTGAAAAATCAGATGTTTTTGTAACGATTGACGGAGTGCTAAAAGCAGTAGTAAAACAGAAAACTCCGGTAGTACGAGTTTTTGATGGTCATCGTTCTTTTTATATTGATTACAAGGGAAATACAATGCCGTTGTCGGCCAATTATACTGCCAGAGTTCCCCTCGTTTTGGGAGTTATAAATAAAAAAAATAGCGAGGCTTTAGCTGAATTATTTCGAAAAATTCATGACGATGCGTTTTTGAAAAAAAACATCATTGCCATTCAAATTATGCCCAATGGTAGCTTAAAAATGCTTAATAGGAATTTTGATTTTAAAATTGATTTCGGAGGAACCATCAATGTGGATCGAAAAATTAGAAATTATAAAGCATTTTTTCAAAAGGCAATTGTAGATAGTTCGTTGTATAAATATAAAAAAATTGATCTGCGTTTTACGGAACAAGTAGTTTGCACAAAATAAGAGGTAATGGAAAAAGAGAATATTGCAGTAGGACTAGACATTGGGACAACTAAAATTGTCGCTATGATAGGCAAAAAAAATGAGTACGGAAAATTAGAAATTTTGGGTGTTGGAAAATCCAAAAGTTTAGGTGTGGCTAGAGGTGTTGTGAATAATATCACACAAACAATTCAATCTATCCAACACGCTGTACAAGAAGCTGAAAATAACTCAGGTTATAAAATTAAAGATTGCGTAGTAGGTATTGCGGGTCAACACATTCGTAGTATTCAGCATACTGATTATATCAGCAGAAGCAATCCCGAAGAAGTGATTGGAGGGAATGATATTCAATTGTTGATTGATCAAGTAAATAAATTAGCAATGCTTCCTGGTGAAGAAATTATTCACGTATTGCCTCAAGAATTTAAAATTGACGGACAAGCCGAAATAAAAGAACCAATCGGGATGTATGGTGGACGATTAGAGTCAAGTTTTCATGTAGTAGTGGGACAGGCTTCGTCAATCAGAAACGTGGGACGTTGTATTCACGATTCTGGAATTGAATTGTCTGGTTTGACATTAGAACCATTGGCTTCATCTGATGCTGTTTTGAGTCAAGAAGAAAAAGAAGCAGGAGTGGCGCTGATTGATATTGGTGGTGGAACAACGGATTTGGCTATTTTTAAAGATGGGATTATTCGTCACACCGCAGTAATTCCTTTCGGAGGAAATGTAATTACAGACGATATTAAAGAAGGTTGTTCGATTATTGAAAAACAAGCCGAATTATTAAAAGTAAAATTTGGTTCTGCTTGGCCAGGAGAAAATAGAGAAAATGAGATTGTTTCTATTCCAGGATTGAGAGGAAGAGAGCCAAAAGAGATTTCGTTAAAGAATTTGTCTAAAATAATTCACGCTCGTGTAGTGGAGATTATTGAACAAGTTTTTGTTGAAATCAAAGCCTACGGTCATGAAGACCCAAGAAAAAAATTAATCGCAGGAATTGTGCTTACAGGTGGAGGATCGCAATTGCAACACATCAAGCAGTTAGTGGAATACATCACGGGAATGGATACAAGAATTGGATATCCAAACGAACACCTAGCAGGTAATTCAAGCGAAGAAATATCAAGTCCCTTATATGCAACGGCTGTTG
>CAZOHO010000099.1:0-7899 GCA_964579755.1 uncultured Flavobacterium sp. | reverse complement strand
TTTTCTTCCCCAAGCCGCTAGAGAAATGTCTTTTACTTTGTAAGCCACATAAGGCGTCGTTGCTGTACTCATTTATAGTATATTTGTTATTGTAAAAATTTTTGCAAAATTACATAATAACTTATGATTTTAAAAACATTCACCTACTTTTATGAATTGTTCAGGGGGCTAATCTTTTAAAAATCAATAAAATAATTGAAATTCATTTCTTTTTGGAGCTATTCCCGCCATTCGCTCTATCTTTGCCGCCGAACCCCGGCAGCAAAGGATGCCGCTGCTGTCGGGGCTAAAACACGTTTTCGGTATGCCATTGTATAAAACCATTCAGCACAATTCCAATACACAAATCCTAATTTGGGACATCACCGAATCATTTGAACAATTGAACCAAGAAGTCCAATTGAACGAAAAAAATCAATTGCGCCTCAACGGAATGAAATCCGAAATGCACCAACGTGCTTTTCTAAGTATTCGAAAATTATTAGCACTAGCGGGTTATTCGGATTTTGATTTGTATTATGATGAATTTGGCAAACCGCATCTAATAGATAAAAAATACGTCTCCATTACCCATTCCCATCACTTTTCGGCTATTATTTTGAGTACCGAAGCTGTTGGCATCGACATCGAAATGCAACGCGATACAATTCTGAAAATCGCTCATAAATTTGTCAATGATGAAGAACTCAAACGACTGCAAAAAATAGATCCTAACGACTACATCAAAAAACTAACCGTGAAATGGGGTGCTAAAGAAGCTGTTTTCAAAATTAAAAACGAAAAAGGAATCAGCTTTAAGGACCATATTCAAGTAGCTCCTTTCGAATTGAATGAAACACAAACCATAGCCGATTTAAATTATAACGGTACCAACCAGAAATTTACCATTCATTTTTCAGAACTAGACACTAACTTTACATTAGTATACGCGTTTGAAAACAACACTCCAACTCAAGAAAAATAATTATGTTAGAATTCTTCTTTTCGCAATACAAAGACTACCAGACGTATGATATTGTTTTGGAACTAATTGCCGTGATATTAGGAATAGCCAGCGTTTGGTATGCTAAAAAAGATGACATTCTAGTTTTTCCTACCGGAATAATTAGCACTTTAATCTATGTGTATCTGCTGTGGAAATGGACATTGTGGGGCGATATGATGATTAACGGCTACTATTTTATCATGAGTATTTATGGATGGTATTGCTGGACTCGTAAAAAAGACGGAGTTGACGAATATCCAATTTCTGTAATTTCAGCCAGCGAAAAACGTATTTCCTTATTTATCTTTATCTTTACCACCGCATTTGTAGTTGCTGTATATCTTTATTTTAAAAAATTCAATACTTGGTATGCCTACGTTGACACATTTGTTACCGGAATTTTCTTTATCGGAATGTGGCTCATGGCCAAAAGGAAAATAGAAAATTGGGTGTTTTGGATTATTGGAGATGTGGTTTCAATTCCCTTGTATTTCGCAAAAGGATTGACTTTTACCAGTTTTCAATATATAGTATTTACAATTGTTGCCGTTTACGGCTATTTAGAATGGAAGAAAACCTTAAACAGCTCCCAACAGGCGCTAAAAGAATAATAAAAATTGCCTTATTTGGTCCCGAAAGTACCGGCAAAACCACTTTGGCAAAACAATTGGCAGAATACTATAAAACCGATTGGGTACCTGAATTTGCTCGAGATTATCTTCAAGAAAAATGGGACAAACAACAAGCCATTTGTGATGTAAATGACATGTTACCTATAGCTTACGGGCAAACACAGCTAGAAAACAAAAAAACGGCAACTGCCAATCAATATCTTTTTTGCGACACCAATTTAATGGTAACCAAAGTCTTTTCCGAAGTATATTACAACCATTGCGAACCTGCTTTAGACGAAGCTGCACGAGAACACGAATACGATTTGTTCTTTTTAACCGATATCGATGTGCCTTGGGAAAAAGACGATTTGCGTGACAAACCTGAAGGACGCGAAACGGTTTTTAGTGTTTTCAAACAATCACTAATTGATAATCACAAACCTTTTATCACCCTTTCGGGAGACAAAAAACTACGACTAAAAAAAGCTATTTCAATCATTGACGACTTAACTGTAGCATTACAAAACGGTCAATCTTCTTTGGAATTTGTTCAGATGTATCTTAAAGGAATAAGTACATAATTCTTATTTTTAAACCAATAACATCAAGTCGAATCTACGATAAATAACGTAACCACAAAGAACACAAAGTAGGCACGAAGTTCACAAGGAAAGTAAAACTTTATAGTTTATATTTTAAAAACTTTGAGCCGTTGCGCCTTAATGACAGAAAAAACAACAAGATGAACAGAGAACAGCTTTTGACCGAACTCACTTTCAAAGCCGTCCGTAGTAGTGGAGCGGGTGGACAAAATGTGAATAAAGTTGCTTCAAAAGTCGTTTTAACCTTTGATATCCAAAAATCACAAGCCTTTTCTGAGGAAGAAAAATTTTTAATTTATTCCAATTTAGCTTCCCGACTAACCACAGACGGTGTTTTAATTTTACATTGCGACGAAGATCGGAGCCAACTCAAAAACAAGGAAATTGTAATCAAACGATTTTTGGAACTTATCAAAAAAGGGCTTTTTGTACCCAAAGAAAGAAAAGCAACTAAAGTTCCAAAAGCAGCAATTCGGAAAAGAATAAAAGACAAAAAGAACTTGGGCGAAATTAAAAAATCCCGCAGAAAACCTGATTTAGATTAATTTTATTGCTCAACACAGATTCCACAAATTCCACGGATTTTTCTAAAATTGCCATTGCTATTGAAATTGGATTTTCTATCTTTGCCTCGTCTCACGGGGTGCTCTAAATAACGAGCTGAGATTATACCCAATGAACCTGGGCAGGTAATGCTGCTAAGGGAAAACAGACTAAAACAATTAATGTGCACGTTAATTTTGAAGTCTAGAGTAACCATTTTAATTTTTTAACCAAGAATAATTTACCCCTGTTATTCGTAATCTATTTTACGAATGAAATTTTTATTATTCAAAACGAGCCAGAAACAACTGTTTCTAAGCTCATTCCTATTGTTCTCTTTGGCATTATTTTCTCAAGAAAAACCAAAAGACACAACGCGAGTAAATCAACTCGACGAAGTATTAGTCTCGGCGATTCGGGTAACTTCCAAAACTCCTGTTAGTTTTAGCAACCTATCCAAAAAAGAAATTCAAAATCGAAATTTAGGACAAGACATTCCTATTTTAATGAATTACATGCCATCCGTAGTAACTACTTCTGATGCTGGAAATGGCGTAGGTTATACCGGAATTCGCGTTCGCGGAAGCGATGCAACTCGTGTCAACGTAACCATTAACGGAATTCCGTACAACGATTCAGAAAGTCATGGAACGTATTGGGTGAATATGCCCGATTTTGCTTCGTCGCTTCAAAGTGTGCAATTGCAACGTGGTGTAGGAACTTCAACAAATGGAGCAGGTGCTTTTGGAGCCAGTTTAAATATGTTAACTGATTCCTATTCAGAAAAAGCGTCTGGCGAAATATCCAATTCTTTTGGAAGTTTCAACACCCACAAACACACGGTGAAATTCAGCACCGGTTTACTCAATAATCATTTTGAAATTGCGGGACGTGTTTCTACATTGAAATCAGATGGCTATATTGTCCGAGCGAGCTCTGACCTAAAATCCTACTTTTTACAAGGAACTTATGTAGGTAAAACTACATTAATCAAAGCCTTGGCTTTTGGAGGAAAAGAAAAAACCTATCAATCTTGGAACGGAATTGACGGCGAAACCTTGTTGAGCAATAGAACCTTTAATTCGGCGGGGATTTTTACTGACGAATTAGGTCAAACACGTTACTACAACAATGAAACCGACAATTACCAACAAGATCACTACCAATTGCATTGGAACGAAAAAGTTTCCAATACTTGGAACACCAACCTCGCATTCCATTACACCAAAGGAAAAGGCTATTATGAGAACTATAAAGAAGAGGCTGGTTTTTCGAGCTATGGTCTAACTCCAATTTCAATCAATGGAACCACTATCAATACCACGGATTTAATTCGTCAAAAATGGTTGGACAATGATTTTTATGGCACTACATTTTCGGCAAATTACAAATCGGAGACAATGGATTTCATCTTTGGCGGAAGCTATAACAAATACGAAGGTGACCATTTTGGAAAAGTAATTTGGGCAAGGTACGCTTCACAATCAGAATTAGGCGACCACTATTATGATGACTATGCTTCTAAAACAGACGGTACCGCTTTCGCGAAAGCCAATTACCAAGTAAATGAAAAATGGAGTATTTTTGGAGACTTACAAGTTCGAAATGTGCACTACAAAGCCAATTCGTATGAAACGGGCTTAGTGAATGACAATTTCTCTTTTTTCAACCCAAAAGCAGGAGTAAATTACACCATCAACTCCAAAAACAACTTGTACTTTTCGTATGCAAGAGCGAATAGAGAACCTAATCGTACCGACTATGAAGGAGGAGGAAGTGTAAAACCAGAAAAATTAAATGATTTTGAATTGGGTTGGAGGTACTTAACTGAAAAAATTCAATTGAATTCTAATCTGTATTATATGGCTTATAAGGACCAATTGATTCTAACTGGAACCTTAGACGATGTTGGAAGCCCTATTCGTTCTAACAGTGAAAAAAGTTACCGATTAGGCTTAGAGGTTGATGCCGCAATTGTAGTATCGAAACAAATCAGTCTTCATCCTAACGTTACTCTAAGTAGTAATAAAAATTTAGATTTGGCGGTAAGCGGTCAAAATTATGGAACCAAAGACATCTCGTATTCGCCATCTGTAATTGCTGGAAACAGTTTTATTTACAAACCTACCGAAAGTATTCAAATTGTTTGGCTACAAAAATATGTTGGACAACAATACATGAACAATATAGAGTCGGCAGAATCTAAATTAGCCGATTATTTTATCAATGATTTGAATGTTTCATACGAAATAAAACCGAAATCAATTTTCAAATCGATTGTAATCAAAGGATTAGTAAACAACATTTTAGATAAAAAATACATTTCAAACGGATACATGTGGGATATATACCCTTATTATTACCCACAAGCTGGAACTAATTTCTTAGCAGGATTAACGTTGAAATTTTAGATTACTTTATAATTATACATTCAGAGAAATCCTGGCAGCAATGTCAGGATTTTTTAATTGTAAATATGAAGTACATTCCCATTCACATCTACTCGGTATTGTTTCATGGGATATTGTAAACTCCCTTGACCAGAAAACAAACTGTAGGTTTTACCATCGCAAGGACAAACCGCTTCAATTCCGTTAATAGTTAGTGTAGAGCAAGAACTTAGATTTTGATTTGGACAAGCTGCATCAAAGACATTGTAACCACTTCCTGTATTAAAAATGATAAGCCCTTTCACTCCTTTTCCTGCATAATAAACTGCATTACTCGGATACTGAAGATTAGAATACAATGGCAGATTCATATTGATATCCACCGTAAAAGAATAATTAGGAATAAAAGGATTTGTATTGACAGGTCCACTATTTGAACAAGAAAAAAACACCAAAAAAAGGACAGAAAGCAATACCGATTTTTTCATTATTTTAAGAATTAGTAGCTACAAATTAGCGAAACAAATTTAATTTATTTACATTTGAAATAGATTGTCATAGCGAATATAGTTACAATCTAATTAAAATTATAGTATCTTTGTGGAAAGAAATCCCGTCCTGATGGGATTTTTTCTATTTTATATAAACAATGAAGTTATGAGCACAGTATCTTATTACACCGCAGAAGGATTAAAAAAATTACGAGAAGAACTAGATTATTTAAAAAATGTGATGCGCCCAAAAGCATCTCAAGATATTGCTGATGCAAGAGATAAAGGAGATTTATCTGAAAATGCAGAATACGACGCGGCCAAAGAAGCACAAGGTATGCTAGAAATGCGTATTGCTAAACTTGAAGAAATTCATTCTAACGCCCGTTTAATTGACGAGAGTCATTTAGACACCTCTAAAGTATTAGTATTATCTAAAGTTAAGATCAAAAACCAAACTAACGGAATGGAAATGGTATATACTTTGGTAGCCGAAAGTGAAGCCGATTTAAAAACAGGGAAAATTTCTGTAACCTCTCCTATCGGGAAAGGATTATTAGGAAAATCGGTAGGAGAAGTAGCTGAAATTACTGTTCCTAATGGTGTTTTGAAATTTGATATCTTAGAAATTACAAGAGAATAAATCAAAAATTGAATACTATGAGTTCTATTTTTACCAAAATTGTAAACGGAGAAATTCCTTGTTATACAATTGCAGAAGACGCTAATTTTTTAGCTTTTTTGGATGTTAATCCTAATGCAAAAGGACATACACTTTGTATTCCAAAACAAGAAATTGACCAACTTTTTGAAATAGACGATGAGTTGTATTTAGGTTTGATGCAGTTTTCTAAAAAAATAGCTACTGCATTACAAAAAACAGTGCCTTGCAAACGCATCGGTATGGCTGCTATAGGTCTAGAAGTACCTCACGCGCACATTCATTTGATACCGTTAAACGAAATGGACGAAATGCGTTTCCAAAATAAAGTAACCCTAAGCAAATACGAATTCGAGGCTTTAGCCAAAGAAATTCAAAGTAATTTGTAAAAAATAAAAAAGTGAATCAATTTAAACGGATTCGCTTTTTTTATAACTCAATTGTATCGTAGTTCCTTTACCTATTTCTGACTGCACTACTTTGATACCTCCTTTGTGGTATTCTTCCACAATTCTTTTGGTTAACGATAGTCCGAGACCCCAACCTCTTTTTTTGGTAGTAAAACCAGGTTCAAATATCGTTTTGAATTGTTTTTTAGGAATCCCACTTCCCGTATCTGAAACCTTAATTTTTACTGAATCTCCTTCTTGCTCAACAACCAAATCCAAATGTCCCTTCCCTTTCATCGCATCAATGGCATTTTTAACTAAATTTTCAATGGTCCAACTGTGCAAAGTAGCATTAAGCAAAACAAAAACAGGCAACTCAGGCGCTTGAAAAGAAAATACGACTTGTTTTGAAAAACGAGACTGTAAATAATCAAAGGTTTCTTGCGTTGCTGCGATAATATCTTGATTTTCTAATTTAGGTTCCGACCCAATTTTAGAAAAACGGTCGGTAATGGTTTGCAATCGCTCAATATCTTTTTCGATTTCGAGAGTCGTTGATTCTGCTACATTTTCGGCTTTCAGCAGTTCAATCCAACCTATTAAAGACGACAAAGGTGTTCCTATTTGGTGCGCGGTTTCCTTAGCCATTCCCGCCCAAAGTTTGTTTTGAGTCGCCATTTTGGTACTTCTATAAAAATTATACACCAAGGCAGCAAACAAAACGATAATCAGTAATAACGCAATAGGATAATATTTTAATTTGTTCAACAAAGCCGAATTTCCGTAATATAACTTTTGAAACTTCCCAGGCGCATATTCAATGACAATGGGGTCATTTTCATTTTTAAGATTGGCTAAAAATCGAGCCGATTCTGTTGTACTTGCAATGATTTTATCGTCAATATTCACCGTGTTAATGATCTTGTTGTTCTCCGTCAAAATAATTGGAATAGACGAATTGGTACTAAAAATTTGAAGAGGCAATTCCACATCCGTATTCGCATCGGCATTAATTAATGTTTTTTGAGCCTTCGCCCAAAGATTCATTTTTAAACGCTCCTCATTTTTGAATATTTGAAAAAAGGTGTAGGTATTCCAAAGTATTAATGAGATAATACAAAAAGAAGCCAAGATGATGAACCAGCGCGTGGTGTTGCGTCTATCCGAAAAAAACATAGATTCAATTTAGATTATAAATGTAACGAAATAATTTGAAAAAGATTT
>CAZOHO010000098.1:0-7939 GCA_964579755.1 uncultured Flavobacterium sp. | reverse complement strand
CGCAACTTTTAATAATTTAACGTAATGTTCTTCTAACCATTCGTAGAAAAATTTACTTGGTACTTGAATATATAATGCGTTATCGGTAAGCTCAACTGACTTGATTGGTTCAAACCAAGTTTTGTAGGCTTGGTCTTGAATATTATCTTTTATGAAAGATAAACAGTTTTCCCATACTGATTGAGCAGTTTTGTTCATATATTCGGTTAAATTATTTAAGTTTGGTTAACATTTTTATTACAAAAAAAGTGGGGCTGTTTTTGTAATTTTTTGGGAAAACAAATATGTGAACAAATTTCTTTAAAAAAAAATTATTCGATAGATTTTTTTGTAAAAATATTGTTGTATAGAGCTTTTTAGAATCATTAAAAATTAAATTGTAAATAATGAAAGATCATCAAATTCAAGTGCGTGTTCGCTACTCTGAAACAGACCAAATGGGGGTAGTATATCATGGAAATTACATTCCTTATTTTGAGATGGGGCGCGTGGAATGGTTGAGAAATAAGGGAGTTTCGTATAAAAGCATGGAAGAAGAAGGAATTGGGCTTCCTATTGTTTCAATGAATATCAATTACAAAAAATCAGCACGATATGATGAGTTACTCACTGTACATACTGCTTTCAAAAGTCAATCTTCGGTTAAGATAGAATTTGATTGTAAGATATATAATGAATTGAATGAGTTATTAACAACTGCCGAATTTATTTTGGTTTTTGTATCGCTCAAAACAGGTCGTCCAATTGCACCTCCAAATTATATTTTGGAACTTTTAAAGGATATGGAATAAATCGTTGAATTACTGCTTTTTTAATTTTTTTAAAGGCGTTTAATTTCGATTTCAAATAAGTTGTCAAAAATGTCGAAAATCATTTCGGCATTTTTTTTTCGGGTTTTGATTTCTATTTTTCCCAAAGCGAGTCCAGAATCTTCGTCTAATTCCATAGATTGAGTTACAATGTCTAACTTTTTTTCTTTGATTACCCGCATTACTTTATTCATGTTTTTGTAGTCAAACGAAATCAAAAAATGGATATCGATTGTTTTTTCAATTATTTCGGCTACTTCTAGAACCAATTGTGCTGTGGTTTTGTAGGCAGTAATTAATCCGCCTACTCCTAATTTGATTCCGCCAAAGATGCGAACCACGACTAAAAGTATATTGGTTAAGCCAAAAGATTGGATTTGCCCATAAATTGGAGCTCCTGCGGTATTACTAGGTTCGCCATCGTCATTCGCTCTATAACTTATTTTTTCTGTGCCAATTTGGTACGCATAACAATAATGAACTGCATGGGGATGCAATTTTCGTAATTGCTCAATAATTGGTTTTACTTCTTCTTCTGATTGAATAGGAAAAGCGTAACCAAAGAATTTACTGCTTTTTTCTTTGAACAAAATTTCTTCTGTAGCCTGAGCTATGGTAGTATAGGTGTCTTTGATTTCCAAAAGGCAGTTTGTAGTCTAAATTATTTTTTTGTCCAAAAGTTCAATTACATCTTCTTGACCCACTTGAAGATTCCAAACGTGTAGCCCTAAAGCTTTGGCAGCCTCAGTATTGTCTTTTTTATCATCTACAAATAAGGTGCGCTTTGGTGAAAGTTCGTGTTGACGAATTAGAGCATGGTAGATTTCGGCATCGGGTTTTCTCATTCCCATTTCGTATGAAAAATATACCTTTTCAAAACATTGATAAAAATCTCCGTAAAATGAAGCACCTTCTCTTTGTTCAAAATGGTCAATATGAATAGCATCGGTATTGCTCAATAAAAAGAGGCGGTATTTTTGAGACAATAATTGCAAAAATTCCAAACGGTGTAACGGAAAATCCAATAAAACAGCATTCCAGGCTGCTAAAATATCCTCTATTGTTGCAGTGGGGATGTGTTTCTTAATCCCTAATAAAAAATTATCTCTTGAAATTTGCCCTTTTTCAAACGAAATATTCAATCGGTCTAAATCTTCATTCCAAGAAGACAAACCTAATTTTTTTAGCCCATCAACTGTAGCCTGTTTGTCCAAATTGATGAAAATATCTCCAAAATCAAAAATAATAGTATCAATCATAATTGCTAATTATTAGTAATTCATCTGTTCCAATTTTTTCTTTTTTAGACGGAGTCTTATTCAATACAGGCGCTTTTATTCCGTTGCCGAATTTACTATTTCCAATAAATACTCGTCCCTCATCCCAAAGGTTGGTATCTATAAAAGTTTGTATTATTTGAGCGCCCCCTTCAATAATTACGGATTGGATTTGGTGTTGGTACAATCGTTCAACAATTTGTTGCGCTATATTCTCTTGAAAATCAATTACTTCAAAGATAGTGTTTTCAGAAGAAACTGTGTTCTTGTTTTTGGAAAAAACGATAGTTTTTGTTTGATTATCTAGGATATGTGCAGTTTCTGGAATACGATTGTTTTGGTCAATGACTACTCGAATAGGGTTATTGCCTTCCCAATCTCGAGCATTTAATTTTGGATTATCATCTATTACAGTTTGTGTACCTACTAAAATAGCTTGTTCCTCGGTGCGCCATTTATGAACCAATTGTCTGGAATACGAATTAGTAATCCAAAGAGGTTTTTGTTCTTTTTTTGTTAAAGGAGCAATAAAACCATCTTGTGTTTCCGCCCATTTCAATATAATATAAGGTCTTTTCTTTTCGTGAAACGTAAAAAAGCGCTGGTTGAGTTCGTAACATTCTTTCTCTAATACCCCAACAATGACATTCGCGCCAGCTTCTTTCAATCGCTTAATACCATTCCCAGCTACTTTTATATTAGAATCGACTGTGCCAATAACAACATTCGGAATTTTATTTTTGATAATCAAATCGCAACAGGGAGGTGTTTTTCCAAAATGACTACAAGGTTCTAAACTCACATAGATAGTTGCTTTGTCTAATAAAGATAGGTCTTTTACAGAACGGATGGCGTTGACTTCAGCGTGTGGTTCTCCTGCTTTTTGGTGCCAACCTTCCCCAATGATTTGACCATTATATACAATCACGCTGCCTACCATTGGATTGGGATAGGTAGTTCCAAAACCATTTTTGGCAAGTTCGATGCAACGAGCGATATAGTGTTCGTGATTGTTCATGTTACAAAAGTACTACTTTTTAGCTTTCCGATTTATGGGATAACTTTCGAAAATTGTAATAAACAATAGTTACTTTTGTGATTCAAATTAGCTTTTATACAAATGGAGAATTGGCTCATTAGAAAAATAGAGAAGAAAGACAATGCAGCAGTAGCACAATTAATACGCGCTGTTTTTGACGAATTGAATATTCCAAAAGTTGGAACCGCTTACGAAGACCCGTATTTGGATTTGATGTATGAGGAATACAACAAACCAAAATCTGTTTACTATGTAGTGGAACATGAAGGAAAAATTAAGGGGGTTGCCGGAATTGCTCCTTTAGAAAATGAAGCTCCAAGTATTTGTGAATTGCAAAAAATGTATTTTTTACCAGAAACTCGTGGGAAAGGCATCGGAAGCGAAATGATGGCTATTTGTCTGCAGTCTGCAAGGGAATTTGGTTTTGAAAAATGTTATTTGGAGACCATGCCATTTATGCATGCAGCACAAAAATTATACAAAAAATCAGGTTTTGAATACATTGATGCGCCCATGGGTTGTACAGGACATACCAGTTGCCCTGTTTGGATGTTACAAGATTTATAAAACGACTTTGATTTTCAAAAGATGACTATAAAACAATTCCGAGACCAATTTATTCAAGAACTGACTCCTCTATATGATGCAGGAGAAGCAGAGAGTTTTTTCTATCTCATTTTGGAGGCCAAACATCAGTTGAAGCATATAGATATTGCTTTGCAGCCCGAATTAGTATTGCCGGTTTCAGAATTGGAAATTTGGAATTCGATTTTGGAACAACTTAAAAGAGAAATTCCGATACAATACCTATTAGGCACCACTCATTTTTACGGATTGGAATTTGAGGTTAATGAGAACGTTTTGATTCCGAGACCTGAAACAGAAGAGTTGGTGGATTGGATAATCGAGAGTCAGAAGTTAGAAGTTAGAAATAAGATGGTAAAAATTTTAGATATTGGAACAGGTAGTGGTTGCATTGCCATTTCGTTAGCTAAGAATTTACCCAATGCGGAAGTTTTTGCTTTGGATGTTTCTGAAAAAGCGTTGGCTATCGCCCAAAAAAATGCCGAATTGAATCAAGTGCAAGTACAGTTTATCTGTCAAAGTATTTTGGAAACCGAAGATTTAGGACAGCAGTTCGATGTTATTGTTTCCAATCCGCCGTATGTGCGTCATTTGGAAAAACAAGAAATCAAGAAAAATGTATTGGATAATGAACCGCATTTGGCGCTTTTTGTAGCAGATGATGATGCGTTGATTTATTATCGAAAAATTGCCCAATTGGCACTAAAAAACCTAAGTCAAACAGGTCAATTGTATTTTGAAATCAACCAATATTTAGGACAAGAAATGTTGGATTTACTTCAAGAAATGGATTTCAAAAATAGTGAGCTGCGACAAGATATCTACGGTAATGATAGAATGACGAAAAGTACGAGGTAAGATATACGAATTACGATTTTTCGTAAATCCCATATCGTATCGTAAATAGCTTTATTCGTAACGTAACGCTTCAATTGGGTCCAATACAGCGGCCTTAATAGCTGGATATAAACCGGAAACAATGGCTACTATAAAACTAGTGATAAACGCCGCAATAATAGCACCCCAGGGAATAACAAAGTCAAAGTCTATAGCAGTTGCAATTCCAAAACCAATTAAGATTCCAAAAATAATACCTACCAATCCGCCCAATTGACCTATCAATAAAGTTTCGATAAAAAACTGAAAAGCAATTGTCGATTTTTTGGCTCCTAACGCTTTTCGAACGCCAATTTCTCGAGTACGTTCGGTTACTGAAACGATCATAATATTCATCAAAGCGATAGACGATCCTAAAACGGTAATTACTCCAATGAGCCATGAGGCCAATCCAAGGTATTTAGTAATTCCTAAGATTCGGTTAATCAAATCGTCGGAGCGTACCACACCAAAATTATTGTCTTTTACAGGGCTTAATTTTCGAACACGTCGCATCGTACTCGTTGCATTGTCAATGGCTTGGTCTAATACTTCTTTTTTGCCTACCATAACACTTACAGTGTAATTTATGTTAGGAGCAGTAAATAAAGAACGGGCTACTTGAATTGGGATTAAAACACGTAAATCTTGGCTGTTCCCAAAGGTGGAACCTTTCTCTTTTAATACCCCAATGACTTTAAACTTGGCGCCACGAATAGAGATAATTTTATTAATTGGATTGACATCTTTAAGTAATCCTTTCTCGAAATCAGATCCTACCACACACATATACGTATTGTTGTCAATATCAAAGCCATTGAAATTGCGTCCTAAACTAGTTTCTAAACCGGAGTTAGTAATAAAATTTTCATCAACTCCTACTACTGTAATTTCGGGATCGGTTTCGGCTGCTCCGTATTTTACTTCTGCATTTGAAGTGGCCGTAAAAGAAAGTGAAGTTTCCGTAAATGGAAATTTGAATTTATTTTGAAAAGCTACGGCTTCAGGGTACGAAATAATAGGATTGATAATTTCTCGTTCCTCATTTCCACGTCGTCTGGTTGTGTTTTCGTATTGGTTGATGTTGAAAGTGTTGGCTCCCATCGAAGCAAAATCGGCCGAAATGGTATTTTCTAATGCAGCCACGACAGTAAGAATTCCCACTAAAGCAGTAATGCCGATAGCAATAATCAATACGGTTAGTATGGTACGCAACAACTGGGTTCGAACTGAACCAATTGCAATCTTAACGTTTTCTTTGAATAAATTTAGCATAGTAGCAATTTGTCACGAAAATACAATTTTTGTTACAAGTTTGCTTCAGAAGAGCGGTTATTTATTTTAAAAATAAGATATTTGCACCACATTTCTATAGTTAGGAAGTTAAATCGTAAATCGTAAATCGTATATCGTAAATCGTAAATTCAAATGGCATCAAAACCAAGTATTCCAAAAGGAACCCGAGATTTTTCACCTACAGAGGTAGCAAAACGGCAGTACATTATCCAAGTAATCAAAAGCAATTTTGAGAAATTTGGATTTCAACCGATTGAAACACCTTCTTTTGAAAATTCAGAAACCTTAATGGGAAAATATGGCGAAGAAGGCGATCGCTTGATATTTAAGATTTTGAATTCAGGAGATTATTTGGCGAAAGCCAATGCGACTCATTTAGAAGCTAAAAATAGTACTAAATTGACGGCAAGTATTTCTGAAAAAGCCCTGCGTTATGATCTAACGGTGCCTTTTGCCCGTTATGTGGTGCAACATCAAAACGAAATAGAATTCCCTTTTAAAAGATACCAAATCCAACCAGTTTGGAGAGCCGATCGTCCTCAAAAAGGGCGTTTCAGAGAATTTTTTCAATGCGATGCCGATGTAGTAGGTTCGACTTCTTTGTGGCAAGAAGTAGAATTGGTGCAATTGTACGATGGTGTTTTTACGGCTTTAGGATTGAATGGTGTCACTATTAAAATCAACAATAGAAAAATCCTTTCTGGAATTGCAGAAGTGATTGGCGCTTCAGATAAATTAATCGATTTTACAGTGGCTTTGGATAAGTTGGATAAAATTGGTGAAGACGGTGTAAAGAAAGAAATGATGGAGAAAGGGATTTCGGAAACAGCTATTGCTAAGGTACAACCTTTGTTTAGCTTTACGGGAACTTTTTCGGAGAAAATCAATCAATTATCCGATTTATTAGCTGATTCAGACGAAGGAATGAAAGGGGTAGAAGAATTGCGTTTCATTTGTGATAAAGTCACAGCACTTGGCTTGGCAACCGCTATTTTAGATTTGGATGTCACTTTGGCTAGAGGCCTGAATTATTATACAGGAGCTATTTTTGAAGTAGCAGCACCTCAAGGTGTAGCTATAGGTTCGATAGGTGGAGGAGGACGTTACGATGATTTGACGGGTATTTTTGGTTTAAAAAATATGAGTGGAGTGGGAATCTCTTTTGGCTTAGACCGTATTTACTTGGTCGTAGAAGAATTGGGATTATTTCCAACTACTGTTACAGCGACTTCAAAAGCCTTGTTTATTAATTATGGCGAAAATGAAGCGTTTTATGCTATGAAAGCAATTAAAGCATTGCGTGAATCAGGAATAAAAGTAGAGTTGTATCCAGATAATGCCAAGTTAGCCAAACAATTTCAACATGCTGATAAAAGAAATATTCCTTTTGCAGTAATGGCGGGCGATCAAGAGATGAACTCGAATATATATACTTTAAAAAATCTTCAAACAGGTGAGCAAAAAGGGCTCAGTTTAGAAGAGCTGAAAAAAGTTTTAGCATAAAAAAAAGCTTCGTTTGATGGGAACGAAGCTTTTTTTAATATAAGGTATTACTGAATTAATAATTATTTAAAAACGAACCTTAATTTCAATTTAGGGATTCAATCCAAATTCGTGAACTGATTCGGGTACAAACTTACTCTAATCGAAAACGAAATAGTCTTAAAATTTTATTAAATTTTTTTAGGGCTAAAAAAAGAGATTGGCAGAAAAAAATGAAATTAATTTCCCAACAAAATAACTGTCGTTAAGGTGACAATTTGACATTTTTGAAGATTTGGCAGTACTTTTGCAATCCAAAAACAAATAAAAATGAAGTTTAAGAATATTTTTAAAAATACAAGTACTATGACTACTGAAAAAACAGAAATCGATCAAGAAATAGAAGGAACACCAGTGGAAACACAGGCAAATGAAGAACAAGCGAGTGTCGAAGAATTACCTGTTGAAGAGCAATTAGCCTTAGATTTAGCGGCAGAAAAAGATAAATTTTTACGTTTATTTGCTGAATTTGAAAATTACAAAAGAAGAACTTCAAAAGAACGTATAGAGCTTTT
>CAZOHO010000097.1:0-8017 GCA_964579755.1 uncultured Flavobacterium sp. | reverse complement strand
CTCAAAACTTGTCTTTTCGAGTTTATACAAGCACCTAATGTAGGCTTTTTTTATATATAAATTTTTAATTAACATGGACAACATAGTAACAATCATTATTACTGGAATTATAGGTGTTGCAGCTGGTTTTACAATCGCTAAAATCATCGAAAAAAGCAATATTTCGAACCTCATCAAAAACGCAAAAAAAGAAGCCGCTTCTATTTTAAAGGATGCTAATTTTGAAGCCGAAAACATCAAAAAAGATAAAATTCTTCAAGCAAAAGAAAAATTTATCGAATTGAAATCAGAACACGAACAAGTTATTTTAGCTCGTGATAAAAAAGTAGCTGAAGTAGAAAAAAGAGTTCGCGATAAAGAATCTCAGGTTTCTAACGAATTGGCTAAAGCCAAAAAAGTAAACGACGATTACGAAGCTAAAACGGTTGAATACACTTCTAAAATCGAAGTTTTAGAGAAGAAACAGGCTGAGGTTGAAAAAATGCACAAAAGCCAATTACAACAATTGGAAGTCATTTCTGGTTTATCTGCTGACGAAGCTAGAGAGCAATTAATTGAAGGCCTAAAAGCAGAAGCTAAAACACAAGCCATGTCTCAAATTCAAGATACTATTGAAGAGGCTAAATTGACTGCACAACAAGAAGCAAAGAAAATCATTATCAACACTATTCAAAGAGTAGGTACGGAAGAAGCAGTAGAGAATTGCGTATCTGTTTTCAACATTGAATCGGATGATGTAAAAGGAAGAATTATTGGACGTGAAGGACGTAACATACGTGCATTAGAAGCGGCTACTGGAGTTGAAATTATAGTAGATGACACACCAGAAGCGATTATCCTTTCTTGTTTTGATCCAGTACGTAGAGAAATTGCGCGTTTGTCATTACACAAATTAGTAACAGACGGACGTATTCACCCAGCACGTATCGAAGAAGTGGTTGCAAAAACTGCTAAACAAATTGACGATGAAATTATTGAAGTTGGTAAACGTACCGTAATTGATTTAGGTATCCACGGATTACACCCTGAATTGATTAAAGTAGTAGGTAGAATGAAATACCGTTCATCTTACGGACAAAACTTATTGCAACACTCTCGTGAAGTATCTAAGCTTTGTGGTATTATGGCTGCCGAATTAGGATTGAATGTTAAATTAGCGAAGAGAGCTGGTTTATTACACGATATTGGTAAAGTGCCAGATACAGAAAGTGATTTACCACACGCCTTATTAGGTATGCAATGGGCGGAGAAATACGGTGAAAAAGAAGAAGTTTGCAACGCTATTGGAGCTCACCACGACGAGATCGAAATGAAATCATTATTGTCTCCAATTATCCAAGTGTGTGATGCTATTTCAGGAGCAAGACCAGGAGCAAGAAGACAAGTATTGGATTCTTACATCCAACGTTTGAAAGATCTAGAAGAAGTAGCTTACGGATTTGGCGGAGTAAAAAGTGCTTACGCAATTCAAGCGGGTAGAGAATTACGTGTAATTGTAGAAAGTGAAAAAGTTTCAGATGATAAAGCATCGAACTTATCATTCGAAATTTCACAAAAAATCCAAACTGAAATGACGTATCCAGGTCAAGTTAAAGTAACTGTAATTAGAGAAACTAGAGCGGTAAATATCGCTAAATAATTCACTCTATTTCCATAAATAAAAAGTCCAAATTTCAATAGTGAAGTTTGGACTTTTTTTAATCCTTTCTGGGATGGTATGTATTCATCACTTCTGTCAAGAACTTTCTATCCAAATGCACGTATATTTCAGTAGTCGTAATCGATTCGTGTCCTAACATCAATTGGATAGAGCGCAAGTCGGCTCCATTTTCCAAAAGATGAGTTGCAAAGGAATGGCGTAAGGTATGTGGGCTAATTGTTTTGTTTAAATTGATTTTGGCAGCCAAATCTTTAATAATAGTGAAAATCATAGCCCGAGTAAGCTGACTCCCTCTTCGATTAAGAAAGAGCATATCTTCAAAACCTTTTTTAATAGGGACATGATTTCGAACGGATTCCTTATACAATTCGATGTATTTTTGAGTAAGATTTCCAATGGGAACGAATCGCTGTTTATTTCCCTTACCTGTTATTTTTACGAACCCTTCATCAAAGAATAAATCCGATATTTTTAAACTCACCAATTCCGAAACACGAAGACCACAGCCATACAACGTTTCCAAAATGGCTCGATTTCGTTCTCCTTCATTAGAAGACAAATCTATAGCATTAATTAAAGTATCTATTTCTGCTACCGAAAGTGTATCAGGTAATTTCCTTCCCGTCTTTGGCGTTTCTATTAATTCTAAAGGATTGTCCGTACGGTAATCTTCGAAAACTAAATAATTAAAAAAGCTTTTTAAACCCGAAATAATTCGAGCTTGCGAACGAGCGTTCACTTGCTTTGACACACTATAAATAAATTGTTGAATCGTTTCCTCTGTAATTTTTACTGGCGAAACTTGAATTTGATTTTTATCTAAAAAAAGACACAATCGCTCCACATCAAAAGAATAATTTTCGATGGTATTCTTTGACAATCCTCTCTCGATTCTCAAATACGACTGGTAATTTTTAATGAAAGTAGTCCAATTCACTTAACAAAGAAACGTAATTTTTGGACAATAAAAAACCACGTTATTCAACGTGGTTTTTCAATATATTGGGGGAGCGTTTTAAAAATGTAAAGCGAAACCAATATTCAACTGAAAAGTATCTGCTATAGAATAGTTTTGATTCAAACTCAAATTATAGCGAAGACCTGGCTCAATACTCACATTATCTCCTAAGAACCAAGCATATCCAGCTTGCATTCCTAAATACGATGGATTTTCGTTAGCATCTTTTATTGAGGCACCAGAATAGTCCACTTGAATAGGAAATTGGCTAACTATGTAATATTTTGCACCAATTTTATAGGAAAAAACGTTAGTGTCAAACAAATCAGTTTTTACCCCTCCATAACCTAAACCTAACTTTATTGCCAAATCATCAATAACAAAATAACCGGCCTCTGCTCCAAAATTATAAATAGAATCCCCATCAGTTGATGCATAACTGAAGCTCGTGTTAGATCCAACAGGAGTTCCAAAATTAGTATTGGCTTCAATTAACCATTTGCCTTCAGACGTTTGACTTCCATTGGTAGCTCCTTTGGAATTTTGAGCATTACAGAAAACTGATGCAAGAATAGTTGTCAATGTTAGAATAATTTTCTTCATGATTTTAATTATTTAAAATTAATATATGCCAAATTATATTTTTTAAATAACCTTCAATCAATAAACTCGGTGAGTATCATTTAAACACGACCAACAACAAAAACAGACAACTATATTAACCAATTATGATTACATTTACACCCAGAAATTATATCTTAGTGCTTATATAATAAATATCCCAAACTAAAGTTTTATATTAAAACCCAACATTAAAACAATAATTATGAAAAGAAATCTTATTACAATCTGCCTTATTCTTGCTGCTTCGATTACTACTCAAGCACAAATTTTTAAACTAGGTTTAAAAGGCGGTATCAACTATGCTAACCAAAACGGGACTACAATTACCGTTAATAGCACTAATTATAAAACGGATGCAATTACTAATTACCACATTGGACTATTAGCGGAGGTGAAACTAGGAGAACGATTTTCTATACAACCTGAAGTTTTATACTCAACTCAAGGAGCTAAATACGACGCAATAGGAGTTGTAAACGATTTTACCAATGATGTTGGTTACATAAGCATTCCATTAATGGCTAAAATTAATTTAAATAACACCTTTAGTCTGGACTTTGGACCACAAGCGTCATTTCTAATGAGTAAAAGAAATGAGGTTTCAATAAATGACCAAAAAAACATAGATTTTGGTGCTGGTGGAGGTTTAAGTATCTATATCACTAAAGGATTGTTTTTACAAGGACGATATATGGTTGGTCTAAGCGAAATTTCACCTGAAGCTAAAGTTAAAAACTCTGTGCTACAAGTATCCGCAGGTTTCTTCTTCTAAAAGAAAAGGAACTATTTTATAACAACCGTTCTTTTATTGGAACGGTTTTTTTATTTTTACAAAAATATAATTTTATGAAAATTTGCATCATCAACGGACCCAACTTGAACCTTTTAGGAAAACGCGAACCTGAAGTGTATGGAAGCCAAACTTTTGAAGATTACTTTGACCTCTTAAAATCAAAATTTTCTACTATTGAATTCCACTATTTCCAAAGTAATATTGAAGGAGAGTTAATTGGAAAAATTCAAGAAGTTGGTTTTTCGTATGATGGAATTATACTAAATGCAGGTGCGTATACTCACACTTCTATTGGTATTGGCGATGCGATCAAAGCAATCACAACTCCTGTTATAGAAGTACATATTTCGAATACTTTTGGCAGAGAAGAATTCCGTCACCAATCGTATATTTCAGGAAATGCCAAAGGAGTTATTTTAGGATTTGGCCTTAAAAGTTATGACTTGGCAATACAATCGTTTTTGTAAAAAATAAATTCATATAAAAAGAAAGGCGTTGTAATGCAACGCCTTTCTTTTTATATCGAATCATCTGGTTCGACATGAATTAATACATGCCCTAATTCTGGAATTTCAGCTCGTAGAGTATCTTTCAATTGATGCGCTAAATCATGACCTTCTTTTACTGAAATTGTCGCCTTAACGGTGGCGTGCAAATCGACATGGTATTTCATACCTGATTTACGAATAAAACATTTCTCAGTATCAATAATTCCGTCCACACTTCTAGACACTATTCTGATATTTTCAATCAAATCATCATATAAATGCTCATCCATGATTTCACCCAAAGCAGGTCTAAAAATGAGATAACTATTGTACAAAATAAATGCCGACGCAAATAACGCAGCCCAATCATCTGCCGATTCATATCCTTTCCCCAAGAATAGCGCAATCGAAATCCCAATAAAAGCAGCAACTGAAGTTATCGCATCACTTCGATGGTGCCAAGCATCGGCTTTTAAAGAAGAGCTGTTCGTTTCTTTACTTCTTTTCATAACCAATTGAAAAGAGTATTCTTTCCAAAGGATAATCGTTCCTAAAACATATAAAGTCCATGATTTAGGCAGATCGTGTGGAGTACTGATATTGAGAATACTTTCATACGCAATAATGGTTGCCGAAGTAATTAAGAAACCAACTACTAAGAAAGTAATCAAAGGTTCCGCTCTTCCATGTCCGTAGGGATGATTTTCATCGGCGGGCTTATTGGAATACTTAATTCCAAATAAAACCAAAAAAGAGGCAAAAATATCGGTGGTAGATTCGATTGCATCTGCAATAAGGGCATACGAATTCCCAAAAAAACCAGCTAATCCTTTTATAATAGCCAGAACCGTATTCCCAATAATACTGAAATAAGTAGCCTTTATAGCCGCTTCTACTTTTGGCATTGTATGACGTTTCATAAATTAAAATATCGTTTAGAGATTTTGCTATAAAAATGGCTCTAAACGATATTTACTATTTGATTGATTTATTATTTAAGCACGAACAATTTTGGCACCAATAGCTCTTAAACGTTCATCGATACGCTCATACCCTCTGTCAATTTGATCGATATTTTGAATCGTACTTGTTCCTTTAGCTGAAAGCGCAGCAATCAATAATGAGATTCCCGCACGAATATCTGGAGACGACATCGTAGTAGCTTTCAATTGTGATTTGAAATCATGACCAATAACTACTGCTCTATGCGGATCACACAACATAATTTTGGCCCCCATATCAATCAATTTGTCCACAAAAAACAAACGGCTTTCAAACATTTTTTGATGAATCAAAACATCTCCTTTAGCCTGAGTTGCTACAACTAATACAATACTCAATAAATCTGGAGTAAATCCTGGCCAAGGAGCATCTGCAATAGTTAATATCGAACCATCAATATCCGTTTTAACTTCATATCCATCCACATGAGATGGGATATAAATATCATCCCCTCGTTTTTCTAAGGTGATTCCTAGTTTTCTAAACACATTTGGAATAACACCTAGATTATCCCAACTTACGTCTTTAATTGTAATTTCTGATTGAGTCATTGCTGCCAAACCAATCCAACTTCCAATTTCAATCATATCAGGAAGAATTCTATGCTTACAACCACCTAACCTTTCCACACCTTCAATAGTTAGTAGGTTCGATCCTACTCCTGTAATTTTAGCGCCCATAGAATTCAACATTTTACATAACTGTTGTAAATACGGTTCGCAAGCAGCATTGTAAATGGTAGTCATCCCCTTTGCTAAAACGGCAGCCATAACAATATTAGCAGTACCCGTTACTGAAGCTTCATCCAATAACATATGCGCACCTTGTAAGCCTTCAGCAGGAGTTTCTACTCCATAGAAATGGTCTTCTTTATTATATCTAAATTTGGCACCTAAATTAATAAATCCCTCAAAGTGAGTATCTAATCTTCTACGTCCAATTTTATCTCCACCTGGTTTTGGAATGTATCCTTTACCAAAACGAGCCAAAAGCGGTCCAACAATCATAATAGAACCACGAAGCGCTCCACCTTCTTTCTTGAAAGCTTCTGTTTCAAGGTAATTTACATTTACCTCATCGGCTTGAAAAGTATACGAATTAGGTCCATTTTTTTGAATTTTAACTCCTAAATTACCTAATAAAGTAATCAGTTTATTGATATCAATAATGTCTGGCACATTAGTAATAGTTACTTTTTCTGGGGTCAATAAAATAGCACACAGTATTTGTAAAGCCTCATTTTTTGCTCCTTGTGGTGTGATTTCTCCTTTTAGACGAATGCCACCTTCGATTTTGAAAATTCCCATTTATTTTTGTTTATTTTTTTGAAACGGTTTTGGTTTTCCTTGTTTATTGTTGTTCTTGTTACCCTGAATCTTAGGCTGACCCGCAGGCGAAATTTTATTTGATACGCGTTTATTGGTTCGCAATAAATCGGTAGTATTTAATAACTCCTCCGTACTTTGTAATAAGTTTAATTTACCATCAGACAATTCGTAAAGATGCTCAAAAATAACATCATCTTTTACGGTGTCTTTATTCCAACTCAGGTACGATTTTTTCATGTGATTGGCAATCACTTTTACCAATGCATTTTTCATTTCTCCTTCTTCCCATTTGTTAGCCACATCAATCATATACTTGATGTTGTTCCCATAATATCGGTATTTTGGAAAGTTTTGTGGGTACTGCAAAACATCTGGTTTTAGTTGCAATACTTCTCGAGAAGGTATAGGGTAAGGTGACACTACATCCAACTTGAAATCGGACATAATAAACAATTGATCCCATAATTTATGCTGAAAATCAGGTACATCTCGTAGATGTGGATTTAGCGTCCCCATAACTTGAATGATGTATTTAGCGGCTTTGTTTCGCTCCTCAGCATCTTCAATTACTGTAGCCTGATCAATTAGTTTTTGCAAATGACGACCGTACTCTGGAATAATCAAATGGGATCTTTCCGCATTGTATTCCAAATGGTGTACCACATCATTCGCATTTTCTTTGGTATATTTTGAATTCATATTTTATAGGGAAACGATACCTTCTATTACCGAAACTTCGATGTATTTATCAATTATTTCTTGCGCGTCTTTCATTTGAACATCTACCGACACGCTAGTAAATTTACCTGTTTTAGATTTCGTAGTTTTAATCACAGCACCCATACAATCAAAAGCATTTTCTACGCGCTCTACATTATCAGCCACCGAAGGAACGATAAATTTAAATAGATATAGAGCAGGCCAAGTAGTACTCATATCCAACTCTACCTTCAATCTTTCGTAAAATTCAGCTGTTTTGTTTTCTTTCTCTTGATCCATTAGTAAACTTAAAATAAACGCAAATATAAGGTATTGATTTTAGATTTTAGAATTTCCAGTTATTTTTTGAAACGAATGATAATTATAGAATAGATTAATTTTTAAAATCCCAATTACTTTAGGTAAATTTGCGACTTATTTACAAAAAGTGCAAAAAGAAATCAT
>CAZOHO010000096.1:0-8083 GCA_964579755.1 uncultured Flavobacterium sp. | reverse complement strand
TCTGAAAGCGCGTACACTTTCGAAAGGTTGTAGTGTAGTGCCATTATTTTACTTGTATTCTAAATAATTGTTGTCCTTCTAAATACCCTTCCAAAACATCGTTGGGTTGTACTGCCGCTACTCCTTCTGGCGTACCTGTGAAAATAATATCTCCTATTTTCAAAGTGAAAAACTGAGAAACATATGCTACCAATTCGTCAATTTTCCAAAGCATCAAACTAGAATTTCCTTTTTGAGCAATTTCACCGTTTTTAAGCAATTCAAAATTCACATCTTCTAACGACGAGAATTGTTCTTTAGAAACAAATTCTCCGATTACTGCCGAACCATCAAAAGCTTTTGCTTTTTCCCAAGGCAACCCTTTTGCTTTCAATTGATCTTGCAAATCACGGGCTGTAAAATCAATTCCAACACTAATTTCGTCATAGTATTTATGAGCAAATTTAGGTTCTATATACTTCCCTACTTTGTTAATTTTCACTATCAATTCAATTTCGTGATGTACCTCATTGGAAAACTCTGGAAGCACAAAAGGATGTTGTTTCAACAGCACCGCCGAATCCGGTTTCATAAAAACAACTGGCTCAGTAGGGCGTTCATTCTGTAATTCGTCTATATGATTGGTATAATTTCTACCGATGCAAATTATTTTCATCTGATTTTGCAAATATTATTTTGAAAAATTATACCCTATTCCTACTAATAAAAGATGACTAAAAATTTCATTTTTAAATTCTCCTTTCAACATTATATTCTTATAAACATCATATTCAACTCCTAACCCATAAGCCAATCCTATTCCAAAACTATTTTGAAACCCCTTGTCTATTTGTGAATTCCCAAATTGATCTTCATTCTTAATATAACTCAAATTAAGACCTAAGGAAATAAAAGGACGAATCTTTTTATTTAATATATTTTTTTGTATTTGAATTGGAGCTGAAATTAAATTAGTTTTATAATTAAATTTAGATATTCCACTATTCCAAAAATTGACATATTCTTCCGAATATTGATAATTATAATAATTTAATCCAATATTTAAAGCTGTATTTTTACTGAACCTTGGAAAATATGTCCTATATGTTGATTGAATAAAGAATTCTTTTGCTCCAAATTTATTTGGGATCCCTAATCCAACAAAACCGATAAAGTAATGAATTGGTTTATTCTTATATTCTATTATTTTACTTATTCCTCCATTTAATTTATTATATTCTGAAACCAACTTAATAAAATTCGACTCGCTAAATGTTATTTTTTTTTCAGAGGGATAAATATCCTCTAAAGCTAGTTTAAAATATCCCTCATAATTAAACGAAACAAATTCATTATTATCTATTTTATCATTTTGAAGCACATAACTTATTCCTTTATTGATTATAATAAAAAAATCACTTGAATTGTATGTCGATTTATACAAAGATGCTTTTCCTTCTATCAACTGTTTCGCAAAAACATCAATTTCTTTCTTATTCCTATTAATTTTAATTTTTAATGTTACATAAATTTCTCCATTATTTAAAACCACCCTATTCACTTCTGAGGGACTATAAAAAATAGCAGATTGATTTCCATTTTTAAAAAAAATTATATTATTAGCCATCTCTTCTTTATCACCTAATTTTATTAGACCTTGTTCTTTTTTTCCATTCACTAATTCAATGTTGCTTTTTTCAAAAGTATCAGATAACTGACCGTAATTTTTAAAGCTGAATAAAATTACAAGCAATGATATTTTAATATATTTTTTCATTTTTTTTATTTTTTTTTATTTTTTAAATTAAAAAAAGTTTTTCTTGATAATCAAAAATTATTTAGTATTTAATTTTCTAAGTTTTATAGCAGTCAACACTTTTTTGGTATACAAAGGAAAATCAGCATTTTGAATCCAACTGAAATAACCTGGTTCTGTTTCCAATACCTTTTCTACTTTCGCTCCTTTGTGTTTTCCAAAAGTAAAAATTTCTTCACCATCAGCATCAAAAGCAATCATTCCTGCAAAATCAGCAATCTTTTTTCGAGTAGTAAATTCAGAAAGCGTTTTCATATCATTTTCCAATTCAGGATAACGGTCCAATTGCGCTTTTAAAATTTCATAGGTTGCCATAGTATCTGCTTCAGCAGAATGAGCGTTTTCAAGACTTTTACCACAATAAAATTTAAGTGCTGCACTCAATGTACGTTCTTCCATTTTATGAAAAACAGTTTGTACATCAACCGACACCCTATTTTTCATATCAAAATCAACTCCAACACGCAACATTTCTTCAGCCAACAACGGAATATCAAAACGATCTGAATTATACCCAGCCAAATCACTGTCTTTAATCATATTTTGAATTTGGCTAGCCAATTGCGCAAAGGTAGGCTCGTTAGCTACTTTTGCATCATCAATACCATGAACCGCTGTAGATTGTGGTGGAATTGGAATTGTAGGATTCACTAACCAGGTTTTGCTTTCTTTGTTCCCATTCGGAAAGACTTTGAAAATTGAAATTTCTACAATTCGATCTTTTCCAATGTCAATTCCGGTGGTTTCTAAATCGAAAAAGCAAATTGGTCTATTGAGTTTAAGTTCCATCTAATAATTTTATAAGATTACAAATATATCAATTTGTGGCGAATGTATTTTAAAAAAGAAAACCCTTTCAAAGTCCTGCTCTGAAAGGGTTGTTTTATAGTATGTTGTACTAATTAAATATCTGTATCTACATCAAAAGCCTCTAAATAATCAGCAACGCGTTTTACAAACATTCCGCCTAAAGCCCCATCCACCACACGGTGATCATAACTATGAGTCAAAAACATTTTTTGGCGAATACCAATAAAATCCCCCTCAGGAGTTTCAATTACCGCAGGTACTTTACGAATAGCTCCTAAAGCTAGAATTCCTACTTCAGGTTGATTGATAATTGGTGTACCAAAAACACTACCAAAAGAACCTATATTGGTTACCGTGTACGTACCGCCTTGTGTATCGTCTGGTTTTAATTTTCCATTTTTAGCGCGATTCCCTAAATCGTTTACCGCTTTTGCCATACCTACCAAATTCAATTGATCCGCATTTTTAATAACAGGCACAATCAAATTCCCATTAGGCAAAGCTGTAGCCATTCCTAAATTGATATTTTTCTTTTTAATGATGTAATTACCATCTACCGAAATATTCATTCCTGGAAAATCTTTCAAGGCTTTTGCCACTGCTTGCATAAAGATTGGGGTAAAAGTCAATTTCTCCCCTTCTCTCTTTTCGAAAGTCGATTTTACTTTATCTCTCCATTTTACAATATGAGTCACATCTACTTCAACAAAAGATTGCACGTGTGCTGATGTTTGCAACGAAGCTGTCATATACCCTGAAATCAACTTACGCATTCTGTCCATCTCTACAATTTCATCTTCACCATTAACCGATACAGGTACTGCTTGTGTACTTGGAACGATGGTTGGCGTTGGAGTGGATGGATTAGTAACTGGTGATTTTTGTCTTCCAGCTACATAGGCTAAAATATCTTCTTTGGTAACACGACCTTCTTTTCCAGAACCTGAAATACTTTCTAATTCGGCTACAGAAACACCTTCTTCTTTCGCAATATTTTTCACCAATGGAGAAAGGAATTTTTCTGTCCCTTTAAAATCTACCGCTGGAGCAACAATAGCTTGAGCGACTTCAACTGATTTTTCGATTTCAGTAACAGCAACAGGAATTGTCACCTTTTCTAAAGGTGCTGGAGTAGAGTCCGCAGTCGCATCTGTTTCAATAATGGCGATGGTTTGCCCTACTTGAACCAAATCATCTTTAGCAAATAATTGTTCTACCAAAACACCCGAAACTTCACTTGGCACTTCGCTATCTACTTTATCTGTAGCAATTTCAAGCACAGCATCATCAGCTTCAATTTTGTCACCAACTTGTTTTAACCAATTGGTAATTGTTGCCTCTGCCACACTTTCTCCCATTTTCGGAAGTTTCAATTCAAATCTTGCCATAATCTTAACGTAAAAGGTGATTTTGATTTTCTGATTGCAAAATTAGGAAATATTTTTAGTTTAAGGTACGATTAAATCAAATAAACACACTTTTCAAAACAGCCATTATTGTGGCGAAAAACAAATCAAAAATCATTGTTTCATTTCAAAAGAGTACTTTTGCAAAAAAATTACACTTGTGAATTATTTATCAGTCGAAAATATCTCTAAATCTTTCGGAGAACGCACTCTTTTTGAAAACATTTCTTTTGGTATCAACAAAGACCAAAAAATTGCCTTTATTGCCAAAAACGGTTCTGGAAAAACCTGTATTATGAAAATAATCAATGGCGAAGACGAACCCGATTCTGGGCAAGTCGTGTTACGAAAAGAAATCAAAATGGCGTTTTTGTCACAAGACCATAATTTGCAAGACGAGTTGACTATTGAGGAAAGTATTTTTGCTTCGGATAACGAAATTTTGAAAGTAATTGAACAATACGAAAAAGCCTTAGAACATCCAGAAGACGAAGAAGCCTATCAAAAAGCGTTCGATAAAATGGATCAATTTAACGCTTGGGATTTTGAAACCCAATACAAACAAATTTTATTCAAGCTAAAATTAGAAGACTTCAAACTGAAAGTAAAAAATCTTTCGGGAGGACAAAAAAAACGTTTATCGTTAGCTATCATTCTAATTAATCGTCCCGATTTATTAATTCTAGACGAGCCAACCAACCATTTGGATTTAGAAATGATTGAATGGTTAGAAAGTTATTTTGCCAAAGAAAACATCACCTTATTTATGGTGACACACGACCGTTTCTTTTTGGAGCGTGTTTGTAACGAAATCATCGAATTAGACAACGGAAAATTATACCAATACAAAGGAAATTACTCCTATTATTTGGAGAAAAAAGAAGAGCGAATTGCCTCTGAAAACGCAAGTGTAGACAAAGCGCAAAACCTTTTTGTAAAAGAATTGGAATGGATGCGCCGTCAACCAAAAGCAAGAACAACCAAATCCAAATCCCGTCAAGATGATTTTTATGTCATCAAAGAAAAAGCGCAAAACCGACGTCGAGAAAACAAGGTGGAACTCGAGATCAATATGGAGCGCATGGGAAGCAAGATTATCGAATTGCATAAAATCTCTAAGAAATTCAAAGACCACGTCATTTTAGATAATTTTAGTTTTGATTTTCAACGTGGGGAACGCATCGGAATTATTGGTAAAAACGGTACAGGAAAATCAACTTTCCTGAATCTTTTGACAGGAACTTTGCCTTTGGATAGCGGAAAAGTAATTAAAGGAGACACGATTAAAATAGGGTATTACACTCAAAGTGGTATCAATCCAAAACCGGGTCAGAAAGTTATTGATATTATAAAAGAATACGGAGAATACATTCCGCTTGCTAAAGGGAAAATTATCTCGGCTGGACAATTATTGGAACGTTTCCTGTTTGACCGAAAAAAGCAACACGATTATGTCGAAAAATTAAGTGGTGGCGAATTAAAGCGTTTGTATTTATGTACTGTTTTGATTCAAAATCCGAACTTTTTGATTTTGGATGAACCTACCAACGATTTGGATATTGTTACTTTAAATGTACTGGAAAGTTTTCTTTTAGATTATCCGGGTTGTTTATTGGTCGTTTCGCACGATAGGTATTTTATGGACAAAATTGTCGATCACTTATTTGTGTTTAGAGGCGATGGCGAAATAGAAGATTTTCCAGGCAACTATTCTGATTTTAGAGCTTATGAAGATAGTGCTGATGTTGCTCAAAAAGAAGAAAACAAAGCCGAGAAAAAAGATTGGAAACAAAATAATCCAACCGGTAATTTGAGCTTTAACGAACAAAAGGAATATCAAAAAATCGAGAAAGAAATCAAAGAACTAGAAATTCAAAAAGCTAACATCGAACAATTATTTTCGGATGGAAAAGTTGCCGATGAGGACATCGAGCAAAAAGCCAAAGAGTTGGAAGCAATCATTCAAAAAATTGAAGCCAAGGAAGAACGCTGGTTTGAACTTTCAGCTAAAATAGAGTAATTAGTAAAAAATGAACTTTCGCATTCAATCGTATTTACAATTTCTTTGGCACTCCAAAAACGAACATGGAGTCCACTCCCCTTTTGTATTTCTTTTGTTGACGCAAGGTTTGTATAACAAAAAGGTGAAATTAGCCTGTGATGCTTTATCAAATCAGAATGAACGGGTTTCAAAAAAACAGCAGTTACTTTATAAAATCATTCGTTATTTTGAACCAAAATCAATTTTGACTATTGGAGCAAACCCATTTGAAAAAGAAATCATTGCATTAGGAAATCCAAAAGCAACCATTGACATTGAGATTGATTTTGCTATTTATCACTGTATTTATATCAATTCGCAACAATTCCCGTTTATAACGAACGAGAGAATTGAGCAATTGCTAAACACAACGAAAAACGATAGTTTTTGGATTGTAGAAAACATTCACGCTAATGAAGCTGCAGAAGCACTTTGGCAAACTCTAAAACAAAATCCAAAAGTAACCGTAACCATTGACACTTATCATTTTGGATTGGTCTTTTATAGAAGAGAACAAGTCGAAGAGCATTTTATCCTTCGAGCTTAATTTCTATTTAGTGTAACAAAATTCATTTTACCACTACTTATGGATTTATTCAAAAGTCTTTCGTACTTTTAAATCCGAATTCAACGAATTTTAATTCCAACAGCAACAATGGCAAATCCATTAATCAAAATAACCAACATCAAACGCGATTTTGTTCTCGGCAACGAAATTGTTTATGTTTTAAAAGGCATTGATTTACAAATCAATAAAGGAGAATATGTAGCGTTAATGGGGCCTTCTGGTTCCGGAAAATCAACCTTAATGAATCTTTTAGGTTGTTTGGACACGCCTACTTCTGGAACCTATATTTTGAACGGAAAAGATGTGAGCCAAATGAAAGACGATGAATTGGCCGAAATTCGCAACAAAGAAATCGGTTTTGTTTTTCAAACCTTCAACCTTTTGCCAAGAACAACTGCTTTGGATAATGTAGCCTTACCGATGATTTATGCAGGATATTCCAAATCCGAAAGAAACGAAAGAGCTACCGAAGTATTGAAACAAGTCAATCTTGCGGACCGAATGGACCACCAACCCAATCAACTTTCGGGAGGTCAAAGACAACGTGTTGCCGTAGCAAGAGCTTTGGTTAACAAGCCCTCTATCATTTTGGCCGATGAGCCAACTGGAAATTTAGATAGTAAAACGTCTATCGAAATTATGAAATTGTTTGGCGATATTCACACCAGTGGCAATACCGTTATTTTGGTTACTCACGAAGAAGAAATAGCCGCTTATGCTAATCGTGTTATTCGTTTGAGGGACGGATTGATTGAAAGCGACACCTCTAAATAAACTAATTCGCTCTAATGAAGATATACACTAAAACAGGAGATGGAGGGATTACAGCTCTTTTTGGAGGTAAAAAAGTTCCAAAAGATCATGACAGAATTGAAAGCTACGGAACTGTTGATGAGTTAAACTCCTATATTGGTTTGATTAGAGACCAAGACATTCATTCGCATTACAAAACCATTCTTATTGAAGTACAAGACCGACTGTTTACGGTGGGCGCGATACTTGCTACCCCACCAGAAAAAGAAGTGCTCAAAAATGGAGAACTACGTTTACAAAAACTAGGCATCATTGATTCGGATATTGAATTTTTAGAAAAAGAAATTGACAGTATGGAAGAATCGCTTCCGCCAATGACGCATTTTGTATTGCCTGGCGGACATACTACTGTGTCATATTGTCATATTGCACGATGTGTTTGTCGTAGAGCTGAACGTCTTGCGGTACATTTAAGCCATAACGAACCCGTTTCTGAAATTGCAATCCAATATTTGAACCGCCTTTCTGACTATCTTTTTGTATTGGCACGAAAGTTGTCTAAAGATTTAAACGCCGAGGAAATACAATGGATTCCGAGAAAGTAAATAACTATTTTCTTTTCCTTTTTTTCGGTAAAAATGAAATTATAAAACAGACAAAAAAACGTTCTTAACTTTTAATAAAAATAAATCATTTTTTACTTGCCTTTT
>CAZOHO010000095.1:6322-8195 GCA_964579755.1 uncultured Flavobacterium sp. | reverse complement strand
CCATCTTTGACTACATATTCTTTTCCTTCCACCTTGAATTTACCTGCTTCCTTACATTTTGCTTCTGAGCCATAGTGGGTAAAATCTTCGTATGAAATTACTTCGGCACGAATGAATCCTTTTTCAAAGTCAGTATGGATAACTCCCGCTGCTTGTGGCGCAGTAGCTCCAATATTAATCGTCCAAGCACGAACTTCTTTCACACCTGCTGTAAAATACGTTTGTTGTTTTAATAATTTGTAAGCCGCACGAATCAAAACAGAAGCACCTGGCTCAGTCAATCCCATATCTTCTAAGAACACTTGACGCTCTTCGTAACTTTCTAATTCATTGATATCAGCCTCAGCACCTACCGAAAGAATAATCACTTCGGCATCTTCGTCTTTTACCAATTCGCGAACTTGATCTACATATTTATTGCCGTTTACCGCTGAATTTTCATCCACATTACAAACATACAATACGGGTTTATTGGTAATCAATTGGAAACTTTCCATTAATTCCTCCTCATCCTGACTAGCAGGCACTACAGTTCTTGCTGATTTAGCTTGTAATAAGGCTTCGCGAATTCTGTTTAACAACGACTGCTCTGCTTGCGCTTCTTTATTTCCTGTTTTAGCGGCACGATTTACTTTTTCCAAACGTTTTTCAACTGTTTCTAAATCTTTCAACTGCAACTCAATATCAATCGTTTCTTTATCACGAATTGGGTTTACATTCCCATCTACGTGAACAATATTATCATTATCAAAACAACGCAACACGTGAATAATCGCATTACATTCTCTAATATTTCCTAAGAACTGATTTCCTAAACCTTCTCCTTTACTTGCTCCTTTTACCAATCCCGCAATATCTACGATATCAACCGTTGCCATTTGCACACGTTCCGGTTTCACCAGTTCTTCTAGCCTTGCCATCCTTGAATCGGGTACATTTACTACCCCAATATTAGGTTCAATAGTACAAAACGGAAAGTTAGCACTTTGCGCTTTGGCATTAGACAAACAATTAAACAACGTTGATTTCCCTACATTTGGTAATCCTACAATTCCTGCTTTCATGATATTTTTATTTTCGAAAAGTGGTCAATCACCACCAAAATTTTCAATTCCTTTAATAAAGTGTGCAAATATAGAATTAAAAAAAGGTTCGTTAAACAAAAACGTTGAATTCTTGCATTCTTTGTAAAATTCGCATCAATATACAAAATACGTTACTCTATTCTTAAATAATTAGTACATTGCACCCGATTTAAACTAAATAAAAACCAAACCAAATTAGTTATGAAAAAGTACAGTTTACTTTTATTGTTATTCAATTTGACTTGTCTTTTTGCTCAAGAAAAAACAAATTCTGAAGCAAAAGAATTGAAAGAAGTTCAAATTGTAGGTTCCAGAAATACAAAACGAACAGTAGTTAATTCTGCTGTGCCTATTGACGTAATCAACGTTAAAGACGTGACTACTCAAAGTGGGAAATTAGAAATCAACGAATTATTACAATACGTTGCACCATCTTTTAATGCCAACAAACAATCAGGTTCTGATGGAGCCGATCACGTAGACCCTGCCTCTTTAAGAGGAATGGGACCTGACCAAACTTTAGTTTTGATTAATGGAAAAAGAAGACATCAATCGTCTTTGATCAATTTATTTGGAACAAAAGGACGAGGAAATACAGGTACCGATTTAAACTCAATCCCAGCATCAGCAATTAAAAGGATTGAAATCTTAAGAGACGGTGCAGCAGCGCAATACGGTTCAGATGCAATTGCAGGAGTAATTAATATTGTATTAAATGACAATATTAATCAACTTACTGGAGCTGTAACTTATGGAGCATACAACACAAACGCTCAAGGTGATTTTGA
>CAZOHO010000095.1:0-6312 GCA_964579755.1 uncultured Flavobacterium sp. | reverse complement strand
ACAGCAAACACTAAAAATAATTTCTTAGACGAAAATAGTTTTGGAAATACATTAGGTCAAAAAAGAAATTTTGACGGACAATCCATAAAAGTTGCCGCTAACTACGGTGTAGCAGTAGGTAAAAAGGGAGGGATTGCCAACTTTACTGCTGAATACTTAAACAAAGAAAAGACATTACGCCCAGGTTTTGACTTCAGAAAAGGTTTTGGTGAAGCTGCTATTCAAGGACTTAATCTCTTTGGTAATTTAGTGGTACCTATTTCCGACAAAACAGAATTCTATGCATTTGGAGGAAGAAACTTCAGAGATACTGACGCTTATGCTTTTACAAGAAATGGAGGAGAAAGAGTCGTGGAGTCTATTTATCCAGGAGGATTTACTCCACGAATTACTTCGGAGATTGTGGATAATTCTATCGCAGCTGGTATTAGAACTAAATATGCCTCTGGATGGAAAATGGATTTAAGCAATACTTTCGGAAAAAACCTTTTCCACTACTATATTGAAGGAACTATTAATGCTTCTTTAGTTGGAAATTCCCCAACAGAATTCGACGCAGGTGGACACAGCTTAAGTCAAAACACCACTAACTTGGATTTTTCTAAAAACTATGATTCTGTTTTAAACGGAATGAACTTGGCTTTTGGAGCTGAATTTAGAACCGAACAATTTAGCATTTTTGCTGGAGAAGAAGGTTCTTATGCTACTTACGATACTTCTGGAAGACCAATTACAAATCCTGCAACACAAACAGCACCAATTGATCCTATTTCAGGAGAGTTACGTCCAGGTGGTTCTCAAGGTTTTCCAGGTTACAGTCCTGCAAACGAAGTAAAGAAAAACCGCAATAACATCTCTTTATATACAGATGCCGAATTTGATGTAACTGATAATTTATTAGTAAGTACTGCTGTCCGTTTTGAAAACTACAGCGACTTTGGAAGTACACTTAACGGGAAATTAGCGACACGTCTTAAAGCAACTGACAATATCAATTTTAGAGGATCTTTAAGTACTGGATTTAGAGCGCCTTCGTTAGCTCAGGTATATTATAATTTACGTTTTACTAATTTCAATGCTGGTGGAGCAACAGAAGTTATTTTATCACCAAACAATAGCCCGGTAACACAAGCTTTTGGAATAAACAAACTAAATGAAGAAAAAGCCGTAAATGGATCTTTAGGTGTAACGGCTAGTTTTGGAGCATTCACTGCAACAGTAGACGGTTATTTTATTAATGTAAAAGACCGTATTGTTTTAACCGGATACTTTGATGCTTCTGCATTGAATCTTGGCGTTTCTGCTGCACAATTTTTTACTAATGGAGTAGATACTAAAACTGCTGGAGTAGATGTTGTATTGGCTTGGAAAAAGAAATTTGGAGACAGCAATTTTGCTGCAACCTTAGTTGGAAACATCAACCACATGAAAATTGGCGATGTAAAAAATGGCACTTTAGATAAAGAAACATTCTTCGGAGAAAGAGAAAAAGCTTTCTTATTAGCTTCAGCTCCTGCTAATAAATTTGGATTAAATCTTAATTATGATAAAAAATGGTTCAATGCTGGATTAGCGTTTACCCGTTTTAGTAAAGTAGAATTATTAGACTACCAAATGTATGAAGATGTAGCTGATTACGGTAGTTTTGCCAATCAAATTAAAGCAGCAACAGATACGTATAGTGCCAAAATTGTAACTGATTTAACTTTAGGATTTAAATTAAATAAATCATCTAAATTAAGTATTGGTGCTAATAACTTATTCAACATCTATCCTGACCAACAAGATGACTGGGTAGAAGCTGGTGGATATTGGGATGCTGTTCAAATGGGATTCAGCGGAGCCTATTACTATGCTAGATTAGGATTTACATTCTAATTCAACTTCCTAGAAACAAAAAAATCCTGAGTAATTGCTCAGGATTTTTTTATATTAAAGTTCAAAAAAAACTATTCGTTATGCAAGAACGCTTGTCTGTTTAACAAGGTTTCTTCAGACTCTACGTGATTCTCATCAGGAATACAACAATCAACAGGACAAACAGCCGCACATTGTGGCTCATCATGAAAACCTTTACATTCCGTACATTTCCCAGGAACAATGTAATATACATCATCCGAAATTGGCGTTTGAGCCGCATCTGAATCTACCTCGGTACCATCTGGCAAAATTACCTTACCTGTTAGTTTTGTTCCGTCTTTATATCTCCAGTCATCAGCTCCTTCGTAAATTGCAGTATTTGGACATTCTGGTTCACAAGCCCCACAATTGATACATTCATCTGTAATTATAATTGCCATATTTTCTAGTCTTAAAGTTTGAAAGTCTAAAGTCTTGAGTTACCTTTTTGACTTTCGGCTTATTTATGCTTATTTTTGTGCAAAATTACAATCAAAACCATTCATAAACAAACATTATGGACTTAGAAACAAAAAAAAATGTTTTTGTTACATTAGGACGCTTTTTAAATCAGTTCGCAGAAGACAATTCTACTAAAGATTCTAGCGTTCCTCAAAATGATTTGTTTTTTGATAATTTTGAACAATTAATTCAATTATCTCAATCCCATAACGGCTGGTACACTCCAGAGCAAGTGTATTTTTCGATACAATCTTGGGCAAAAGCCTTAACGTCAGCAAATTTAAATCAATGGACATCGTCTTATGATTTTATAACTACCAAACCCAAAACCATTGCATTAATTCTGGCGGGAAATATTCCGCTAGTTGGATTTCACGATTTTATTTCAGTTTTAGTATCTGGACATCATGTTTTAGTAAAAACATCATCAAACGACCAACACTTATTGCCTTTTTTGGCAAAATACCTTATCGCTATCGAACCTGATTTGGCCAACAAAATCACTTTTGTTGAGGGGAAATTAGAAAACTTTGATGCCGTTATTGCCACAGGAAGCAACAACACAGCGCGTTATTTCGAATATTATTTTAAAGATAAGCCTTCTATTATTCGAAAAAACAGAAATTCAGTTGCCGTTTTAAATGGAGAAGAAACCAAAGAACAACTCATCGCTTTAGGCGAGGATATTTTTCGTTATTTTGGACTAGGTTGTCGTAATGTTTCCAAACTTTTTGTTCCAAAAGGCTATTCATTTGACGCATTTTTTGAAGCAATTTTTGAATACCAAGACGTAATTCATTATGAAAAATATGCTAATAATTACGACTACAATAAGGCGGTTTTTTTAATGAGTAATTACAAGTTATTAGACAACGGATTTTTAACTTTAAAAGAAGATTCAAGCCACGCCTCTCCTATTTCTAGTGTGTTTTATGAATACTACGACTCCCTTGCTGAAGTAGAGAAAAGATTCGAAACAGAAGCCGATACCATTCAGTGTATTGTGAGTAACAATTTAGTCAAAAACAGCATCCCTTTCGGACAGACACAACGCCCTCAATTATGGGATTATGCAGATAATGTCGATACTATTTCGTTTTCGTTAACAATAAAGTAAAAAATTGTTTAAATATTTCTGATTATTTAACGGTTTTTAAAGTCTGATTCCCGAAATTTGCACTTTTAAATTTTGGAACAAACAACAACCATGAAAAAACACAACTACAGCGCAGGACCTTGTATCTTACCACAAGAAGTTTTTGAAAAATCAGCACAAGCCATTTTGGATTTCAATAATTCAGGTTTATCTATTTTGGAAATATCGCACAGAAGCAAAGATTTCGTTGCGGTAATGGATGAAGCCAGAGCATTAGTTCTTGAATTATTAGGTTTAGAAGGTAAAGGATACCAAGCACTTTTCCTTGCCGGAGGAGCTAGTTTGGAGTTCTTAATGGTTCCGTATAACTTGATGAAAGAAAACGGGAAAGCAGCGTATTTGGATTCTGGAACTTGGGCATCAGCCGCAATTAAAGAAGCAAAATATTTTGGAGAAACTGTTGTTGTGGCTTCATCAAAAGAACAAAATTACAATAATGTACCTAAAGGATACACTATTCCTGCTGATGCAGATTATTTCCACTGTACAAGTAACAATACTATTTTTGGAACTCAAATGAAAGAAATTCCAACAACTAACATTCCCGTAGTTTGCGATATGAGTTCTGATATTTTTTCACGTCAATTGGACTTTTCTAGATTTGACATTATCTACGCTGGAGCTCAAAAAAATATGGGACCTGCCGGAACAACTTTAGTAGTTATCAAAGAAGAAATTCTAGGTAAAACCGGAAGAGAAATTCCAAGTATGTTAGATTATGCAAAACACATTAAAGCAGAAAGTATGTACAATACACCACCTGTTTTCCCTGTGTATGCTTCTTTACTAACCTTACAATGGTTGAAAAAACTAGGCGGAATTGCTGCAATAGAAAAAATCAACAATGCTAAAGCGGAATTGCTTTACAACGAAATTGATAGAAACCCATTATTCAAAGGAGCAGCAGTGGTGGAAGATCGTTCTAACATGAATGCTACTTTCTTATTGAACAACCCAGAACACACACCCATTTTTGATGCTATGTGGAAAGAAGCTGGAATCTCTGGATTGCCAGGTCACCGTTCAGTAGGAGGTTACAGAGCGTCTATGTACAATGCTATGCCAATTGAAAGCGTACAAGTATTGGTTGACGTAATGCAAGCTTTGGAAAAATCAATTTAAAAATTAAAAGATTTAAAAATTGAAAAAATAAAACAATAATCCAGATTGAATCTTTGAATCTTTAAATTATTCAATCTTTAAATTAAAATAAATGAAAGTATTAGCAAATGACGGAATTTCTAAAAGTGGAATTCAAGCATTAGAAAAAGGTGGATTTGAAGTGATTACTACTAAAGTAGCTCAAGAACAAGTGGCTAACTTTATTAACGAAAATAATATAAGTGTTATTTTAGTTCGTAGCGCAACTAAAGTTCGTAAAGACATTATCGATGCTTGTCCTGGTATCAAAATCATCGGTCGTGGTGGTGTTGGAATGGATAACATTGATGTTGAATATGCTAAAAGCAAAGGAATCAATGTAATCAATACACCTGCTTCTTCTTCAGAATCAGTTGCTGAGTTGGTTTTTGGTCACTTATTTAATGGGGTTCGTTTTTTACACGACTCCAACAGAAATATGCCTTTAGAAGGAGATTCTAACTTTGAAGGATTGAAAAAAGCATACGCTAACGGAACTGAATTAAGAGGTAAAACTTTAGGTATTGTAGGTATTGGTCGTATTGGTCAAGCTACTGCAAAAATGGCGCTTGGTTTAGGGATGAAAGTAATTGCTGCGGATAGTTTTATTGATAAAGTAGATGTAAAAGTAGAATTCTTTGACGGACAATCAGTAACTACAACTATTGTATCGCAATCATTAGAATCGTTATTCAAAGAAGCTGACTTCATTTCATTACACGTTCCTGCTCAAAACGGATACATCATCTCAAAAGCGGAATTGGCTATTATGAAAGATGGTGTAGGTATTGTAAACTGTGCTCGTGGTGGGGTAATTGACGAAATTGCTTTAATCGAAGCATTAGACAGCGGAAAAGTTGATTTTGCTGGATTAGACGTTTTTGAAAGCGAACCAAAACCAGAAATCAAAATCCTTATGCACCCAAAAATCTCTTTGACTCCTCACATTGGAGCCGCTACAGGAGAAGCACAAGATAGAATTGGAACAGAATTAGCGCAACAAATCATCAGTATTTTAGGTTAATTTTTTTAACTAATAGATAAGAAGGATGTCCCAAAAAGACATCCTTTTTTTATACTTTACTTTGTGCAAAAATCATAACTTTGTAACGCTTTAGATAATCCTAATGGAAAAATTAAAACAGCGTTGGGGTATTCAATCCAATTTCCAACTGACTATTATTTTTATCGTTTTTGCAATCACGGGTTCAGCCTCAGCGATGGCTTCGAAACCTGTATGTGTGTGGCTAGGAATTACTAAAGATGATTTCGGATTTTTCTTCACCCCTATTCGACTACTTTTGATATTCCCATTGTACCAAGTACTTTTAGTTGGCATTGGATTTCTTTTTGGTCAGTTTACCTTTTTCTGGCAATTTGAAAAGAAACTCTTGCGCCAAATGGGTTTGGGATTCTTGTTCAAAGAAAAATAATTCGAACCTAAATTTTTCATTTGGATAACCAAAAATCTTTGTTTCTTTGTAAAAACAAGTTCCAAATGATACAAGCGAAAAACCTACATAAATTTTACGACCAATTAGAAGTGCTAAAAGGCGTGGATTTGCACATTCAAAAAGGAGAAATCGTTTCTATTGTAGGAGCTTCTGGAGCAGGAAAAACAACTTTGTTGCAATTATTAGGCACGCTAGACAAAC
>CAZOHO010000094.1:0-8196 GCA_964579755.1 uncultured Flavobacterium sp. | reverse complement strand
TACAAATTTTATTTTGCGCAAACTTTTGGATTGTTTTTATCAAAAAACTTTTGGGTTTAACTCAAAGCCATCAGAAACCAACTAAAAACCAATTCATTACTCCTCTTATTTGAATAATAGAATTTTTTGTTAATGCTCGCCTGATTACACAAAAAAACATTTTCTTTGCATCTTAAAATAAAAACCCAATTTTAATCATGAATAAGGCCGATTTCAATTTTAATAAATGGAATACTATTTTAGGTTGGTTTGCATTTGCAGTAGCATTAGTAACTTATACCCTTACTGTTGAACCAACAATGAGTTTCTGGGATTGTGGAGAGTATATTGCTACTGCCGCAAAATTAGAAGTAGGTCACCCACCTGGAGCGCCTTTATTTCAAATGATTGGAGCATTTTTCGCTATGTTTGCTATTGACAAAGAGCATATTGCTTTGATGGTCAATATGACCTCTGTGGTTTCTAGCGCATTTACTATTCTGTTTTTATTTTGGTCGTCCAGCATGATTTTGAAAAAAATCATTGGTTCGTATAATGAAATCAACAAAGACAACTCTATTGTTATTCTTGGAAGTTCGCTAGTTGGTGCATTGGCTTATACTTTTTCAGATAGTTTTTGGTTCAATGCTGTGGAGGCCGAAGTATATGCCATGGCTTCTTTACTAATTGCCTTGCTGCTTTGGTTAGGCTTGCGTTGGGAACAAGAAATGAATACCCCAAGAGGAGACAGATGGTTGTTGATTATTTCGCTGGTGATTGGACTTTCTTTTGGAGTTCACTTTATGGCTTTATTGACCATACCTGCGATTGGATTTTTATATTTTTTCAAAAATTACAAAACCGTTACCGTTAAAAATTTCATTATTGCTAATGTAGTAGTAATTTCGATTTTGTTGTTCATCTTCAAAATGTTATTGCCTTTAACAATGGCCTTCTTTGGTAAAACTGAAATTTTCATGGTCAATGAAATGGGATTGCCTTTCAACTCAGGAACTATTTTTGTAACGCTTTTATTGATTGTTTTCTTTTATTTTGGATTGAGTTACACCAAACAAAAAGGATTGGTTTTTTACAACACAATTATACTTTGTACATTGTTTATTTTAATAGGATTCTCCACTTGGATGATGTTGCCTATTCGTGCCAATGCCAATACCGTAATTAACGAAAATAAACCTTCGGATGCTGCCGAAGTTCTTGCGTACTACAACAGAGAACAATACGGTGTAAATCCGCTTTTTTACGGACCACAATACACAGAGACTTTTGCCGGCCTAGACAAAGATAGACCTTATCTTGACAAAGCACCCAACTACGAAAGAGATTATACTACTGGTAAATATGCTATTACCAATAATTTCAAAAATGCAGAACAAAACAGCGATGACAACCAAAAGACGTTTTTACCAAGATTGTGGAGCCCTGAACATGTCGAAAATTATATCAATTTTACCAGTCCGCCTGAATTCAAAATTAATTACGATTATCCTTTTGAAGAAGACTTAGCCAAATATGGAATTGACGCTAATCAGTTAACTGAAGAAGAATACAATAAAGCGATTGCTCAACTCAAAGGAGAAATTGAGAAAGTGGTTACTGAATTCAGACAAGCCTATGCTCAAAAACAAATAGACAATGAAGGATACGTGGCTTTCTTGAAAAACTACGGCGATTATTTGATTATTGAAAAACCAACTACCGTTGACAATTTTAGTTTCATGATTGAATACCAATTTGGGTACATGTACTGGAGGTATTTGATGTGGAATTTTGTAGGTCGTCAAAACGATGTACAAGGGCGATACGACAATTTAAACGGAAACTGGATTAGTGGCATTCCGTTTATGGATAGTTTGCACTTGGGTTCTCAAGACAATTTACCGTCGGATGTATTGAATAATAAAGGTCGCAATGTGTATTTCTTTTTGCCTTTTATCTTAGGATTAATTGGACTTATGTACCACGCGAGCAAAGACCGAAAAAGTTTTTATGTGTTGCTTTCTTTATTTTTATTTACCGGAATTGCCTTAAAAATTTACTTGAACGAAAGACCTTTTGAACCTCGTGAACGCGATTATGCTCTAGTAGGATCTTTTTATGTATTTGCAATTTGGATTGGTTTTGGAGTATATTCCCTTTACGAAAGTGCCAAAAATTATTTAGCGCCAAAAATTGCTGGACCTATTTTAATTGCTGGAAGTTTATTAGCAGCTCCCGTTCTTATGGGATTCCAAAACTGGGACGATCACGACCGTTCTGACCGTTATACTGCCGTAGCAATGGCAAAATCGTACCTAAGTTCTTGCGATAAAAATGCTATCCTGTTTACCATTGGTGACAATGATACCTTCCCACTTTGGTACGCTCAGGAGATTGAAAAATTCCGTACCGATGTGAAAATTGTCAACACCAGCCTTTTTATGACCGATTGGTACATTGACCAAATGAAAATGAAAAGCTACGAATCAGACCCATTACCCATTTCATTTAAACACAATGAATATGTAGGAGATAAATTAGATTATGTCGCTCATATTCCGAAAATAGAAACACGTTGGGATGTGAAAGATTTTATCGCTTTCATCAAAAATCCAAAATCAACGGTAGAAATGCAAAATGGACAAACCATTCATTTTTATCCAACGAATAAAATCCGAATTCCTATCGACAAAAATACTATCATCAAAAACAAAGTGGTGAGTCCACAGTACAATGATTCTATTGTTTCGGCTATTGACATCGATATCAAAGGAAGTGCTGTTTATAAGAACCGATTGATGATGCTAGACTTAGTAGCTAATAATAATTGGAAAAGACCTATTTATTTTAGTGGCGGTGCTTTTGATAGCGACGACTATCTTTGGATGAAAGAATTTCTCCAACTAGAAGGAATGGTGTACAAATTAGTTCCTGTTCGAACTCCATTGGCCAAAGATGCTAGTCAAATGGATATGGGCCAAATTGACTCTGAAATCATGTACAATAAAGTAATGAAATGGGATTGGGGCAATAGCGAAAGTAACCACATTTATCACGACCCAGAAACGCGTAGAAATAGCATCACCTACCGCATGAATTTATCTCGATTAATGAATCAATTAATCAAAGAAGGTAAAAGAAAGAAAGCAAAAAATATAATTGATTTAGCGATGACCAAAATGCCTGTAGATAAATTTGACTACTATTCTTTAGTTGATTCTTTTGCAAAAGGGTATTATGAAGTAGGCGAAACAGCAAAAGCACAACAATTACTTACCCAATTAATTGGAAAATACACGGAAGACCTCAACTATTACAGTCAACTTTCCGCGATAGATCAAGTGGATATCGCTACTGAAATCATTACCGATATTGAGCGCTATAGAGGACTATTAGAAATTATGAAAGAGAGTGGAGATCTTGTTTTTTACAACCAATGCAAAAAACCGTTTAACAACTTTATCAATGTTTTTGATCGCTTTGGACGAGAGAAAGAATAAAGAATCAAATTCCTAAAAAGCAAAAAGCAGCACTATTGAAGTGCTGCTTTTTGCTTTTAATTACTTTATTTTTTTGCGAATCGCTTGTAAAGAGTCTTTAGATTTAACATCCTGTTGCTTCTCCTTTTTTAGTTTAGTTAGTTGGAGTTTGTTTTTCTTTTCTTCCGCTTTAATTAAGGCCGATGCTTTTTTCTTATCATTTTCTATGCGTTTAACCACTTCGTCAAACATGATTTTATAGTTTTTATAATCCGAAGCGTAATACACATTGTTCTGCGCTAATTGCAAACTGTCTATTTTATACTTTTTGTAAATAAATTGTTTCGGTCGGATTTGATTGGAATCTAAAACCGCTGGATTTTGGTATTTAACAGCTTCTAACAATGATAAATCATACATAATATTGACCATCTGAGATCTTTCGATAAGATGCTTTGGTTGCTTCACCAAATCTTCTTTACACCCTAAAAAGGTCAAAATCGCTAAAAATGGCAGTATTTTCTTCATCACAATTATCTATTAAATAACAATCGTTTTCCAGCACGAATGTCCTTTACTTTAAAAGCATTGTACACCAATTGCCCATTGACAAATGTATGCGTAATTCTTGATTTAAAGGTATATCCTTCAAATGGCGACCAACCGCATTTAGACAAAATATTTTCTTTTTTAACACTCCAAGGCATCCCAGCATCTACAATAACCAAATCCGCATAATACCCTTCTTTGATGAATCCGCGTTTTTCAATTTTGAAAATTTTAGCAGGATTGTGACACATCTTCTCTACAATCTTTTCAATACTTATTTTCCCTTGATGATACGCTTCAAACAAAGCCACTACTGCATGCTGAACCAACGGTCCTCCAGAAGGTGCATTCAGGTACGATTGTTGCTTTTCAGCTAACGTATGAGGCGCATGATCGGTAGCAATCACATCTATTCTATCGTCTAATAAGGCTTTCCAAAGTGCATCCCTATCGGCTGCTGTTTTTACTGCAGGATTCCATTTAATAAAGTTGCCTTTGGTAGCATAATCATCATTGGTAAACCACAAATGATGCACACAAACCTCTGCTGTAATTTTTTTGTCCTCCAATGGAATTTTATTGGTAAACAAATCCATTTCTTTAGCCGTTGATAAATGAAAAATATGCAAACGTGCTCCTGTTTTTTTGGCTAAAGCTATTGCTTTTGAAGACGAAAGATAACAGGCCTCAGCACTTCGAATCAAGTGGTGCGCCGTCACTGGAACGTCCTCTCCGTATTCTTCTTTGTATTGTGCTAAATTATTTTTAATAGTCGTTTCATCTTCACAATGCACCGCAATCAACATCGGAGTACTAGAAAAAATACGTTCCAAAGTAGCCTCATTATCCACCAACATATTTCCTGTAGATGAACCTAAGAAAATCTTTATTCCGGCTACATTTTTCGGGTTGGTTTTTAAAACTTCTTCTAAATTATCATTCGTAGCTCCCATCATAAACGAATAATTCGCAAATGATTTTCGGGAAGCAATCTCGTATTTTTCTTCTAAAATTTCTTGAGTAACGGCATTCGGAACCGTATTGGGTTGTTCTATAAAAGAAGTAATTCCTCCCGCTACAGCTGATTTTGATTCGGATTCAATATCTCCCTTGTGAGTAAGGCCTGGCTCTCTAAAATGTACTTGATCATCAATAGCTCCTGGAATTAAATAATTTCCTTCGGCATCAACAATTTTACATTCAGCAGATTTAGCACTAATCGTTTCTGCAATTTCAACAATTAAGTCGTCCTCAATTAAAACATCGCCCTCAAAAATCGTCCCTTCGTTTACTATTTTGGCATTCTTAATTAAAACCCTGTTCATCCTATCTTTTTCTTATAATGTATTGACTAATCTTTTTAATCTCAAAGCAATAACTCCAAATACCGCCTCTACGATAATGGAATTACTCATTTTTGATTGTCCTTTGGTTCTATCGGTAAAAATGATAGGTACCTCGGTTATTTTAAAATTTTTACAAAAAGTTCGGTATTTCATTTCGATTTGAAATGCATAACCTACAAATTTGATTTGATCTAAATTGATACACTCTAAAACCTGTCTTTTATAACAAACAAATCCTGCAGTAGCATCATGAATTTTCATTCCAGTAATTAAACGCACATATACCGACGCAAAGTACGATAGCAAGACGCGACTCAGTGGCCAGTTGACTACATTAACGCCCGTAACATATCGAGAACCTACTGCTAAATCAGCATCGCCAAGATGACACGCCTGATATAATTTTTCTAAGTCGTGAGGATTGTGCGAAAAATCAGCGTCCATCTCAAAAATAAAATCATACTGATGTTGCATTGCCCATTTAAACCCATGAACATAAGCCGTACCCAAACCTGATTTTTTTGCTCTTTTTTCCAAAAACAAACGCCCCGAAAACTCTGATTGAAGCGCAATTACTTTATCAGCGGTGTGATCTGGAGAGTTATCATCAATAATCAGAACGTGAAATGGTTTGTGTTGCGAAAGCACTGTTCTAATAATGCTCTCGACATTTTCAATTTCGTTATAGGTAGGGATTATAACAATGCAATCATTCATATTTTTGAGTAATTTCACCGCAAAAGTAAGCTTTTTATGCCATTTGAGTCATAATAAAATTATAATAAAAAGAATGAAATAAAAAATTAGTAATTTTGTCACATTATGACTGAATACGTACTTCATCCCCGCATAACTGAGAATACTGATTGGGCAACGCTTTTATTTTTAATGTGCTTTGCAACCATTGCAATCACCAAATCGGTATTTGAAAATCGATTCAGCGATTTTGCTAACCTACTTTTTTCGGACAAATACAACAAAGTGTATCGAGAAAGCAGCAATTTAAAAAACGGATTTACAATAGCCTTATTTTTTGTTCAGGTCGTTTCGTTGGCCTTTTTTATCCAACTCTCTTTAAACGTTTATGGATATGGCGCCAAAACAGATTGGATGCAATACATTCAAATTACCAATTTTTTACTTTTTTTCATTTTAGCAAAAGTATTAGTAGAAAAAATAATTGCCACTTCATTTGATATTGAAGAATTTGTAGAACAATTTAACCATCAAAAAGTAACCTATCGAACGTATATTGGACTTCTTTTACTTCCAATTAACATGTTGTTTTTCTATTTTGATCATATCTCAACAGTTATTCCATCGGTAATCATCGCAATCGTAATAGTAGCTAACCTAGTTACTTACATCATTTCCATAAAAAATTATCAAAATTTAATATTCAGTAAGTTGTTTTATTTTATTTTGTATCTTTGCGCTCTCGAAATAGCCCCTTACTATTTCATGTATTATTGGTTTACAAAAGGAATTGCTTAGAAAAAGTTAAATATGAAAGTGAAAACAATTTTGGTGTCGCAACCAGAGCCTAAAGTGGAGAATTCTCCTTACTTTGAGCTGCAACAAAAACATAAGGTAAAAATTGATTTCAGACCTTTTATTCACGTAGAAGGGGTTAGTGCCAAAGAAATTAGATTACAAAAAATTGACCTAAATAATTACAGCGCAATTATTTTAACAAGTAAAAACGCCGTAGATCATTTTTTTAGAGTGGCCGAAGAAATGCGCTATAAAGTTCCTGAAGGATTAAAATACTTTTGCCAATCAGAAGCCATTGCATTTTACTTGCAAAAATATGTGGTGTATAGAAAACGTAAAATATACGTAGGCCCAAAAGATTTTGCTGATTTATCACCTTTGATTAAAAAATACAAAGACGAAAAATTCTTGTTACCTGCTTCAGACCAACTGAATGCTGATATTCCTGTTACTTTAGACGGCTTAAAAGTAGATTGGACTCCCGCTACTTTTTACAAAACAGTGATGAGCGACTTGTCTGATTTAGCTGATGTATATTATGACGTATTGGCTTTCTTTAGCCCAACCGGAATCAAATCATTATTCAAGAACTTCCCTGATTTCAAACAAAACGATACGCGTATCGCCGTTTTCGGAAGCACTACTCAAAAAGAGGCATTGGATCACGGATTACGAATCGACATTATGGCGCCAACTCCTGGAACACCATCTATGACAATGGCTTTAGAAAAATACATTGCCGAAGCCAATAAAGGAAAATAAGATTTCTTACACAATACGCAAAACCATCCTTTCGGATGGTTTTTTTATAGGTCAAAACAAATAAAATAATAAAATTCGTTTTATTTTTCTACTTTTGATTTCCAATTCCAACTAAAATTCGATTTTTAGTTACAATTAACAATCTATGAAAATCAACTCTCTTCAAGTAGAAATAGACGGAATCGACAAAGAAATTTTACGCGATTTAATGGACGATGCGCGAAAACCCATTCTTCAAATTGCCAATAAAATTGGAATTTCAGGAGCTGCTATTCACCAACGTTTACGAAAATTAGAACAATCTGGCGTGATTTCAGGTTCTAAGTTTACAGTAAATCACAAAGTATTAGGATACAATACTATGGCTTTTGTGGGAATTTATTTAGACAAAGCCGCGCGAAATTCGGAAGCCGTTCGTGACTTAAAAAAAATTCCTGAAGTTTTGGAATGTCATTATACTACTGGGAATTGGTCTATTTTGATTAAGATCATTTGTTTGGACAATGAGCATTTGATGCATTTATTGAATACTAAAATTCAAGCTATTGAAGGCGTTTCCAGAACAGAAACCTTTATTTCTTTGGACC
>CAZOHO010000093.1:0-8267 GCA_964579755.1 uncultured Flavobacterium sp. | reverse complement strand
TGAAATGGAAATCTGGGAAAAGGATGCCGAATTTGAAATTGAAGACGAAGATTAATATCTAAAATACTTACGATGAAAAAAGTACTCTTTTTATTACTCCTGTTAAGCAGTATTTCAATTTTGGCACAAGACAAAAAAGCAACATCTAAAATTCAAATTGTAGAAGCCTCTTGTGGGCAATGCCAATTTGGAATGGAAGGCAAAAGTTGTGACTTAGCTGTTCGAATTGATGGCGAACCTTATTTTGTAGAAGGCACTTCTATTGATGCCCACGGAGATGCTCACGCCAAAGATGGTTTTTGTGCAAGCATTCGCAAAGCAGAAGTAATTGGAACATTGAAAAACAACAAATTTGTCGTAACTTACTTTAAATTACTTCCTTTAGTAACTGACAAAAAATAATGATTCCAATTTTAGAGAATATTGCCAAATATGTAACCCTCACTGCTGAGGAACAGGAATTATTTTTATCTAAAATTGAAATCAGAAAATACAAATCCAAAACCGTTTTATTGCATGCTGGCGAAATAGCAACATATACGTATTTTGTAAATTCAGGCATCCTACGAAGTTTTTCCATCAATAATAACATTATGGAACACATTTTACATTTTGCTTGTGAACGTTGGTGGATTGGAGATATGTATAGTTATATTGCTCAAAAACCCGGCAATCTGTTTATTGAAGTAATCGAAGATGCTGAAGTTGTACTCATTTCAAAGGAAAAGCAAAATCAATTGTACTTAGAAATCCCAAAATTAGAACGCTTTTTTAGAATTCTCTCCGAAAATTCATTAGTAGCACATCAAGAACGATTATTAGATAATTTAAGCTTAACTGCCGAAGAACGTTTTGAAAAATTGTGTAAAAAATACCCGAGTTTAATTCAACGCCTACCACAAAAACACATCGCCTCTTACATTGGGGTAACTCCTGAATTTTTCAGTAAAATGAAAGCCCGATTATTGAAAAAATAATTTCTTAATCTAGGTTAAGTACACTCAATGCATTTAGGAAGTAAATTTGTATCTATAAATAATCTATAAAAATACACGATATGAAAAATACAGTTTTACATAAAGCAGATTCAAGAGGTCATGCTGATCATGGTTGGTTAAATGCTTATCACAGTTTTAGTTTTGCCAGTTGGTACAACCCAGAACGCATACAATTTGGAATGTTACGCGTTTTAAATGATGACACTGTTGCTGCTGGAATGGGCTTTGGTACACATCCGCACGATAATATGGAAATCATCACGATTCCATTAGAAGGCGATTTGGCACACAAAGACAGCATGGGTAATTCGTCTACCATCAAAACAGGCGATGTACAAGTGATGAGTGCCGGAACTGGAATTCAACACAGTGAATTCAATCCGAATCACAATCAACACACGAAGCTATTCCAAATTTGGTTGTTCCCAAAATACAGAAATGTGGAGCCGCGTTACCAACAAATTACTTTAGATACCGCTAAGCAAAAAAATAATTTCGCTCAAATTTTATCGCCAAATCCAGATGATGAAGGCGTATGGATTCATCAAGATGCTTGGTTTTACTTGAGTGACTTTGACAAAGACTTGTCTAAAAAATTGGCACTAAAAAAAGAAGGGAATGGTTTTTACATCATGAACATTGAAGGCGAGATCGAGGTAAATGGAGAAAAACTAGAAAAAAGAGACGCTATTGGAGTTTGGGAGACCAATGAGATTGAAATCAAAGCCAATACCAATGCGCGATTTTTAGTAATGGAAATACCAATGGAACAATAATTCCTATTCCATTTGTTCCATTCAGTTAAAATAGAATAAAATGACAAAAAAAATTATAGCATTTGGAGCTTCTTCAAGTAAGCATTCGATCAATAAACAATTTGCAACTTATACTGCAAATCAATTTAAGAATGCCTCAATTGAAATTTTGGACTTAAACAATTATGAAATGCCCATTTTCTCAGTTGATAGAGAATCTGAAACTGGAATTCCTAAACAAGCTCAAGATTTTTACACTAAACTTGGAACAGCAGATTTCATCGTAATCTCATTTGCCGAACACAATGGGGCTTATTCAACTGCATTTAAAAATATTTTGGATTGGACATCAAGAATTGATGCTAAAACATTTCAAGAAAAACCGGTTCTTTTACTTTCAACTTCGCCTGGACCAAGAGGTGGGAGTTCTGTATTAGAAATAGCAAAAAATCGATTCCCATTTCAAGGAGCCATAATAAATGGTAGTTTCTCGTTACCTAGTTTTAATGATAATTTTGATAGTGTTAATGGAATTACCAATGTTGATTTAAAAAATCAATTATTGGGTATTGTAAATTCAATCCAATTATAATAAAAGTATTATTTTTGCTGGAGTTTGTGGGGAAAAACTACAAAACAATGAATCAAAATATAACCATAACGAAATGAAAGCATACGTATTTCCTGGTCAAGGAGCACAATTTACTGGAATGGGGAAAGATCTTTATGATAATTCGCCTTTGGCAAAAGAATTGTTTGAAAAAGCAAATGATATTTTAGGCTTCCGCATCACAGACATCATGTTTGAAGGAACCGCTGAAGAATTGAAAGAAACTAAAGTAACACAACCTGCGGTTTTTTTACATTCTGTTATTTTAGCCAAAACCTTAGCAGATTTTAAACCAGAAATGGTAGCTGGTCACTCTCTTGGGGAATTTTCTGCTTTAGTAGCGAATGGCACTTTGTCTTTTGAAGACGGACTACAATTAGTTTCTCAACGTGCATTGGCTATGCAAAAAGCGTGTGAAATTACTCCATCAACCATGGCGGCAGTTCTAAATTTAGAAGATACAATCGTGGAAGATATTTGCGCTTCAATTGATGGCGTAGTTGTAGCTGCTAATTACAACTGTCCTGGACAATTAGTAATTTCTGGCGAATACAAAGCGGTGGAGTTAGCTTGTGAAAAAATGAAAGAAGCAGGAGCAAAACGGGCCTTAATCTTACCTGTTGGTGGTGCTTTTCACTCTCCAATGATGGAGCCAGCAAGAGAAGAATTAGCTGCAGCTATTGAAGCTACTATTTTCTCTACTCCTATTTGCCCTGTATATCAAAACGTAACGGCAAGTGCTGTTTCTGACCCAGCTGAAATCAAGAAGAATCTAATCATTCAGTTAACCGCTCCTGTAAAATGGACACAATCCGTACAACAAATGATTAAAGATGGTGCAACAAGCTTTACTGAAGTTGGCCCTGGAAAAGTTTTAGCTGGTCTAATTGGAAAAATTGACAAAGAAGCAATTACTGCTAATGCGTAAATAAAATGTGTTCAAAAATAAAAATCCCAAACTACTCGTTTGGGATTTTTATTTTAATTGAACTAAGAATATGATTAACTTCTAATTTTTTGCTCCCATTTCCATGCGCTAGCCATAGCTTCTTCAAGAGTGGATTGTGCTTTCCAGCCCAAAATGGTATTTGCTTTATCCGTATTAGCATAAGCCTCTGTAATATCTCCTTCTCTACGCGCTACAATTTTATAAGGCAATTTTTGTCCGCTTACTTTTTCAAAAGCATGAATCACTTCCAAAACAGAACTTCCTTTACCCGTTCCTAAGTTAAACGTTTCAACTTTGGCTTGATTCTTCTTATTCAACAAACGTTGCATCGCAATAACGTGGGCCTTTGCCAAATCGACTACGTGAATATAATCACGAATTGCAGTACCATCTGGAGTTGGGTAATCATCGCCATAGACTGACAATTCTTGACGTAATCCTATTCCAGTTTGTGCAATAAACGGCACTAAATTTTGTGGAACTCCTAACGGTAACTCCCCTATTTCAGCAGAAGAATGGGCCCCTATCGGATTAAAATAACGCAATAAAATAGCATTGATATTGGTTACTTTAGCAGTATCTGTGATAATTTCTTCACCAATTTGTTTCGTGTTGCCGTAAGGAGACATCGCAGTTTGAACAGACGAATCTTCAGTAATAGGCATTTTTTCGGCTTGACCGTAAACCGTACAAGACGAACTAAAAATAAAATTAGCAGTTGGTTTTTGTTGTAACTCTTGTAAAAGATACACTAATGCATTAATGTTATTTTCATAATACAACAATGGATTCCCGACACTTTCCCCTACCGCTTTTGATGCCGCAAAATGAATCACGCCATCAATATCTGAATGTCTTTTAAAAAAATCGTGTACTTTTAGTTTATCACGTAAATCTAATTTTTCAAAAGCAGGCACTTTTCCTGTTATATTTTGGATCCCATCTAAAACTGCCAAAGAAGTATTAGATAAATCATCAATAACTATTACTTCAAAACCTTCATTTTGAAGTTCGACAACCGTATGAGAACCTATAAACCCTAAACCTCCTGTTACTAGTATTTTCAATTGATTTTTTTAGGTTAAATTATTTATTTAAAAATTCTAAAACACTATCTGTGATGAATTGAATTTGCTCATTATCTAATTCTGTATGCATGGGCAACGAAATCACTTCTTGTACTAATTGATTCGTCACTGGAAAGTCTTCTACTTTGTAACGTGCGTCTGCATAGGCTTTTTGACTGTGCAATGGAATTGGATAATAGATTGCGCATGGAATTCCCTTGTCTAATAAGTGTTGCATCAATCCATTTCTATCGGCATCAACAATTCTCAACGTATATTGATGAAAAACATGGCAATCACAAATTTCACAAATGCTTGGCGCAATGATATTTTTATGTCCCTCTAATGCCGCAGTGTATTTTCTAGCTGCGTTTTGTCTGGCTTTATTGTACTGATCTAACAATGGTAATTTGGCGTTCAAAACAGCTGCTTGAATACTATCTAAACGAGAATTAACTCCCACTACATCGTGATGGTATCTTTCGTACATCCCGTGATTAACAATTCCGCGAAGGGTATGTGCTAAAGCATCATCATTAGTAAAAATAGCACCTCCATCTCCATAACAACCTAAATTTTTAGAAGGAAAGAAAGAAGTGGCTCCCACATGACCTATCGTTCCTGCTTTCTTTTTAGTCCCATCCGAAAATTTACAATTGGCACCAATCGCCTGTGCATTATCTTCAATTACATACAAATTATGTTCTTTGGCCAAAGCCATAATCGCTTCCATATTGGCAGCGCGACCAAACAAATGAACGGGTACAATAGCTTTTGTTTTTGGAGTTATTGCTTTTCTAATTTTGTCAATATTGATGTTCATGTTATGCATATCCACATCGACCAAAACAGGCGTCAATTGCAACAACGCTATTACTTCAACGGTAGCTGCAAAAGTAAAATCAGCCGTAATCACCTCATCTCCGGGCTGTAATCCTAATCCCATCATTGCAATTTGGAGCGCATCAGTCCCATTAGCACAAGGAATAACGTGTTTCACGTCTAAATAAGCTTCCAACGATTTTTGAAATGAATGAACTTGAGGGCCATTGATATAGGCATTTGTATCTAAAACTTCTTGAATAGAAGTATTAACTGTCTCTTTTATTGCATCGTATTGACCTTTCAAGTCAACCATTTGTATTTTTTTCATTTACTTTTTGTTTAATGATTGGAAGATTTTCAATTTAAAATTCCAACTAAAGTGAGTCCATTCGTAAAACGAAAAACAAAAATAGGTATTTAATGAGTTCTAACCAATCAAAATAAAATAAAGAAACTGTATTTTAGCAGCAAAATATCGGGTATGCGTTTTATTTATACTATAATTGTTTCAATAGCAGGAGTATTACTGCAACTTATTGCACTATTTGTACCAAAAATCAAACTTTTTGTTACAGGAAGACAAGACGTGTTTTTAACCTTAAAAACCAAAATCAACCCTAATGACAAAACGATTTGGTTTCATGCTGCTTCGTTAGGAGAATACGAACAGGGATTGCCAGTTATTGAAAAAATCAAAGTAAAATACCCCGACCATAAAATCATTGTTAGTTTTTTCTCTCCGTCTGGCTATGAAGTGCGCAAAAACAACACCGTAGCAGACGCAACTATTTATTTACCTTTAGACACTATTAAAAACGCTAAAAAATTCATTCAGTTAGCTCATCCTGACTTGGTGTTCTTTATTAAATATGAATTTTGGCCTAATTATTTGAACGAACTTAAAAAACAACACATACCAACTTACTTGATTTCAGGAATTTTTAGAGAAAAACAGGCTTTCTTTAAATGGTATGGAGGATTTTACAAAAAAGCATTGGAGGCATTTACTCACTTCTTTGTTCAAAACGAAAGTTCATTACAATTACTCCATCAACTAGGGAAACAAAATGCTATTATTTCAGGAGATACTCGTTTTGACAGAGTAGCAAGCATTTTAGAAAAAGACAACAGCCTCGATTTTATTGCTGCATTTAAAAACGGAAAAACAACCATCGTTGCAGGAAGTTCTTGGCCAAAAGACGAAGAATTAATACTAAATTTCATTAATTCAAGTACTGCTGACTGCAAATTTATAATCGCACCACACAACATTAAATTGGAACAAATCCAGCTATTAAAAAATAATTGCACCAAAAAAGTACTTTTGTTTTCAGAAAAAGAAAACAAAAATAGTGCAGACTACGAGGTGTTTATCATAGACACAATAGGAATCCTGACCAAAATATACAGTTATGCGGATATTGCTTATGTTGGAGGCGGATTTGGACATCCTGGAGTTCATAACATCTTAGAACCTGCTACTTTTGGCATACCAATAGTAATTGGCCCCAACTACTCACATTTTGCTGAAGCTACCAACTTAGTAAACTTGAAAGGATGTATATCCATCAAAAATCAAGAAGAATTAAATTTAAATTTTCAAAATCTAATTGAAGATCAGAACACACGCCGTGAGAGAGGTAGTATTTGTTCTAATTTTGTACAAAAAAACAAAGGAGCAACCCATCAGATCATAAAGAACCTGTAATAGCCTAACTATTATAAAAAAACAAGCCCTATTTAATGATTTTACTCACTTTAAAACCCTATTTAACATAAATAAGCCCGTATTGACTAATATTATTTAAAAAAAAAATGAAAAAATATTTTACATATTAAAAATTTTATATCTTTGCCACGAATTAATAATTAACCTTTTATAATAAAGTAAGATGAAAAAAGTATTTTTAAGTTTAGCTGTTGTTGCTGTATTAACTGTTGTATCTTGTAAAAAAGCTGATGCTGCTGCTGAAGAAGTAGCTGCTGATACTACTGCTGTAGCTGTTGATTCTGCTGCTGCTGATACTGCTGCTGTAGCTGTTGATTCTGCTGCTGCTCCAGTTGATTCTGCTGCTGCTGCAAAGTAATTAAATTACGACACAGAAAAAATTAAGCCGTACACTTAGTGTAACGGCTTTTTTTATATAAATTATTTACTAAATTCTTATTATTAGTCTGTAAAAATTACATCATTAGACGAAAAATCCAACACTTCTGAAATTGATGCAAATTTTACGATTTCATTGATTCCTTTTTCCAATCTAAGTTCCGTAGTATACCTTCTACTTGTTGCAAAGTGAACACCTTCTAACAATACTTTGAAATAATACCTACCATTAGTTGATCTGAACTTTAAGAAAGTTGCTAAATCAGTATTAGCTTTAAATTTTTCTATCGCTTCTTCTCCTTCAAATTTAAGCTCATAGCTTAAACTTGTAAAAATAGTTTTCCCTTTTCTAGAAGCGAATACAAACTTGTATTCATCATTGAATCGTTTTGTTATTACAAAAGTTCCCATATTTTAAATCAAATTCTAAAAAAGTATATTCTTATTTTCATAAAACAAAAAAAGCCTCTTCAATTGAAGAGGCTTTAGTACTCAGAGCGGGACTTGAACCCGCACGAACATTGCTGTTCACTGGATTTTAAGTCCAGCGTGTCTACCAATTTCACCATCCGAGCATTGTATGGTTTTGGAGCGAAAAACGGGGCTCGAACCCGCGACCTCGACCTTGGCAAGGTCGCGCTCTACCAACTGAGCTATTTTCGCATTTTCAATTCTTGTGAAAGAATCGCGATACTTGTTCTGTATTGCGGATGCAAATTTAATACATTAATTCAATTACACAAGCCTTTTCTCCAAAAAAATAGTCCTAAAAAGTTAATCTTCTGATAACGTAAACTTTAAAATCAAAACTATTTTTTAGTCAGCATTCTTTTTATTTCATTCAGCTTCATCAAAGCCTCCATTGGCGTAATGGTATTGATATCTAAATTCAGAATTTCTTCTTTAATTTCTTCTAAAAGCGGGTCGTCTAAATTGAAAAAACTCATTTGCATTTC
>CAZOHO010000092.1:0-8272 GCA_964579755.1 uncultured Flavobacterium sp. | reverse complement strand
TTGTCCTGTAAATTTGTCCTGTAAAACAAAAATTTAGACAGATTGAAAATTTTAATTATTCTTAGCTATTTTGACTATTTGCTCTATATTTGTAATGATTAACCTCGAATTTATGCTTCTATATTTATCTATTTTTACTATTGCAATTTCCATTATTCTTTTATATTACAATTGGAGTGCAAATAAAAATATTTTATTCGTGTCGTCAGTTTTTATTCTGACATCCTTGTTTGGTATTGGGCATTATTTTATGGCATTAGGAAACTCTCGGTTTTGGTTGGCGGTATTCTATAACCACTTTTCTCCATTGATGTTCCTTATAGGACCTTTTCTATATTTTTATGTTCGAAATACTTTAAACAATAGTACCGTACTAACGAATAAGGACTGGCTCCATTTTATTCCTGCGCTAGTTGCTCTAATTGGCACTCTCCCTTATATTTTTCAACCCTTCGAGAAAAAACTAAAAATTGCTGATCAAATTATTCAAGATCTAGATTCTTTTAAAAAGATAGAAGTCAACCTTTTCTATGATATGGGACAAAGCTTTGTCTTACGGTGCCTATTTGCCTTTATCTATTTAATCTACTGTATCCGTCTTCTCTGGAAAACAAACACATCAGAAATCAATGAAAAAAGGGGGGATAAAAAACAATTTTTAATAGTTTATAGATGGTTGATTATTTTATTAACTAGCTTATTATGCATTTTTGTTAGTTTTACGATACTAACTATGAATGCTATTCGATCAACACCTAGTGAAACAATAAACGATGGTTATATATTGTATTTTTTATCAGGATTAGCCTATAGCATAATGTCTTTTTCACTTTTATTGTTTCCAGAAATATTATATGGGATTCCTAATAGAAAAACCCCAAACCGGCCAAAAAATAAAAAAAAGAAAGTTACAGTAAATCCGAAAGAAGATCCGTTATTCGATTTATCAACTACGATACAAAAATACCTTATTGAAAAAAAACCGTTTTTAAATCCTGATTTTGAAATTAGTGATATTGCCCTTGAACTTAACGCATCTCAAAATCAAGTTTCCTATTGTATAAACTATCTAATGGGAACAAAGTTCTCAAGTTTAAAAGCTGGTTTGCGCATAGAATATGCTATCAAATTATTGAAAGACGGTACAAACTCCAAGATAACAATAGAAGCTATTGGGAAACAATCGGGGTTTAAAACCCGATCACACTTTTATACTGTGTTCAAAGACAAAACAGGATTTACACCAACTGAATATCTCGAACGTATAAATAGGCTACAACCTCAAAATTAGTAAAGAATCCATGCCTTTTTTTGTTTTGTTCAGTCCCCAAAAAATTGACTAACAAGAACTCTTGTACTTCAAAAAAAAAACTTATTTTTACGAAAATATAAAGAGGAAATAAATCCCTTATATTCCTTCAAATTGACAACTAATTAGACACAAAAAAGATGAGTTCAGAAAAAGAAGCTAAATTAAAAGCGCTACAACTTACGCTTGACAAACTAGACAAAACCTACGGAAAAGGGACAGTAATGAAAATGGGCGACAAAGCCATTGAGGAAGTAGAAGTGATTTCTTCAGGTTCGCTAGGAGTAGATTTAGCTTTAGGAGTAGGTGGTTATCCAAAAGGAAGAATTATCGAAATCTACGGACCAGAATCGTCTGGTAAAACCACTTTAACCTTACACGCTATTGCCGAAGCGCAAAAAGCAGGCGGTATTGCAGCCTTTATCGATGCAGAACATGCTTTTGATAGAAACTACGCCGAGAAATTAGGGGTAGATATCGAAAACTTAATCATTTCGCAACCGGATAATGGAGAACAAGCTTTAGAAATTGCAGAAAACTTAATTCGTTCAGGAGCAATTGATATTGTGGTTATTGACTCGGTAGCGGCCTTAACTCCAAAAAGCGAAATTGAAGGCGAAATGGGAGATTCTAAAATGGGTCTTCATGCACGTTTGATGTCACAAGCTTTGCGTAAATTAACCGGAACAATTAGCAAAACACACTGTACTGTATTCTTTATCAACCAATTGAGAGAAAAAATAGGAGTGATGTTTGGAAATCCAGAAACTACAACCGGGGGTAATGCCTTGAAATTTTACGCTTCTGTTCGTTTGGATATTCGTCGTTCGTCTCAAATTAAAGATGGTGATAACGTAATTGGAAACCGTACCAAAGTAAAAGTGGTAAAAAATAAAGTAGCGCCACCTTTCAAAACTGCCGAATTCGACATCATGTATGGCGAAGGAGTTTCTAAAACGGGAGAGATTTTGGATTTAGCCGTAGAATTTGAAATTATCAAAAAATCAGGTTCTTGGTTCAGTTATGGAGATACTAAATTAGGACAAGGTCGTGATGCCGTTAAAGCATTAATCAAAGACAATCCAGAATTAGCCGATGAATTAGAAGAAAAAATCAAATCGCAAATCAAAGAATTAGCAGCCGAATAAATCTTCGTAATTATTAAACAAAAACCGCAAGTGCAAAACACTTGCGGTTTTTTTATTGGTATTAACTATCAAAAACAACCAATTGATTGTAAATAATCTGATGGGCTTCTGCTTTAATTGCTCTTCGGTTATCCAACGTTTTTCCTTGTGTTTCGATATGAGTATGTATTTTTACTCGCATTAATCCAGGGCTACCGCTAAAAAAAGTATAGGACAATCGTTTTTTATTATCGCCAAAAGAAATGGGAACAATCGGAATTTGATGTTCAATTGCTAAACGAAACGCCCCGTCTTTAAAGGCGTCCAGAATAATAGATTCATCATAAGGAACTCCGCCTTCCGGAAAAATACACACGCTCAAGCCTCGATTTAACCTGTTTTGGGCACTTTCAAAAACCGCTCTTCGGCTATGAGCATTGTTTCGGTCGACTAAAATACACGTTCTTTTATAGAAAAACCCAAACAACGGAATCGAAGCCAACTCTTTCTTACCCACAAAAACAAACGGACTATCCACCACCGCTAACATCAGCATGATATCAGTCATCGAAGTGTGGTTGGCTACAATCATATAACTTTTGTTGGGTTCCAATCCCTGAATAGTTTCCACTTTATAATAAAAACCCATTCCAAAAAGAATGACTTTAGCCCAAATTCGAGCCATTTTAAAAAAATACGGATACCCTCGCTCAGTAAGTATGGATAGAAGCAAAAATGGCAACATCACCAAAATAGGAATAGCCATCAACACATAAAACCATATACGCCAAAGTACCCAAAAAATCATTTTTGTTCCTCTCATAAGGTCAAATGTATGAAATGGAATGACATTTTGAAAAATAATTTTAAAATTCAAGATGTATCCCTTTAAAAACAAAGGTTTATCAAAAAATGGTTTCACTGATTTCTAAATCAAAAAAAATAAGAGCGAAAAAAAAACGAAATGTCAAAATATATTTCTCAAAAAAAGAATATGACATAAATTATCAAAAATTCATCATAATTAATTTTTTACATAAAATAATTAAGTAATTTGGCTAAAAAATAATATTTTATTCAAATAAAATACTGAAATGTTTAACTTTTTTAAATAAAATTAAATATGCCAAATTTACTGCCGGAATTGAACCCAAAAGGTTGGGATGAAATGTTTTCTGATGATGGCGTAAGACATTCCTATCGTCAGGTATTGCACACCTTAGAAAACCTAAACCTACAAAGCTTACAAGACAAACAGAAACAAGCCTCTGATTTTTTCATGAATCAAGGCATTACATTTACCGTTTATAGTGATGACAATCAAGGGATTGAACGTATATTCCCTTTTGATATTATTCCGAGAATTATTACCAAAAACGATTGGCTAGAAGTAGAATCTGGAATCAAACAACGTTTGTTGGCTTTGAATTTGTTTTTGGAAGATATTTATAACGGGCAAAATATCATTAAAGACGGGATTGTTCCTGCTTCATTGATTGCTTCTTGTCCGCATTATATTCAGGAAGTACAAGGCATCAAAGTACCGCACAACATTCACGTTCATATTGCAGGAATCGACTTGATTCGTGGGGCAAAAGGCGAATTCTATGTGTTAGAAGACAATTTAAGATGTCCGAGTGGGGTCAGTTATATGTTGGAAAACAGAGAAATTACCAAGCGTATTTTTCCTGACATGCTCACGTCAAATCATGTGAGTATGGTGAGCAATTACCCTATGATTTTCCACAATATTTTGGTTTCGCTTTCACCAAGGAGCATTTCTAATCCCAATGTAGTTTTATTAACGCCGGGTATTTATAATTCAGCGTATTATGAACACACTTTTTTGGCACGCCAAATGGGAATCCCCTTAGTAGAAGGACGGGATTTAGTGGTAAACAACAACAAAGTGTATATGAAAACTACCTCAGGCTTACAACAAGTAGATGTCATCTATCGCCGTTTGGACGACGAATATTTAGATCCATTGGTCTTTAAACCTGATAGTGCTTTGGGTGTTCCGGGACTTATAAGCGCTTACAAACAAGGTAATATTGCGATTGTAAATGCAGTAGGAAATGGTGTTGCCGATGACAAAGCGGTGTATGCTTTTGTCCCTGACATGATTAAATACTATTTGAACGAAGAACCTATTCTTAAAAACGTTCCAACCTACCAAATGGAAAATCAAGACGAACGCGAACTTGTTTTTGCTGATATGGGCAATATGGTCATCAAAGAAACCAACCAAAGTGGCGGCTATGGAATGATTATGGGAAATAAAGCGACTCAAGAAGAACTCGACGCTGCTAAAATTGCCATTTTGGACAATCCAAGGAATTTCATTGCCCAACCCATCATTCAATTAAGCACGGTGCCGTGTTTGATTGATGGCCAACTCAAATTGCGTCATGTAGATTTGAGACCTTATGCTTTGTGTGGGCCAAACGGTGTAGAAATTGTTCCTGGAGGTCTAACTCGTGTAGCCCTAACCGAAGGTTCTCTTGTGGTCAATTCGTCACAAGGAGGAGGTAGCAAAGACACCTGGATAGTAGAATAATTAACCTGAAGAAACCTACCCAATGAAAGTAGATATGCTTAGCCGAGTGGCGGACGGAATGTTCTGGCTCAACCGATACATGGAAAGAACAGATGGAATGTTGCTGACCTTAAATACCTTTTATATCCTGTCGTTCGACAAAAAATTGAATGACACCCAAGGATACAAACCATTATTGGAACACTATACGGATTTACCTCTAGAAACCATAAACGAAGTACAATACGATACTAATTTTGTGTTGAAATACATTATTTGCGACAATCACAACCAAAACTCTGTCAAGAATTTGGTGATTAAAGCGCGTGAAAATGCTCGAGGTTCTCAAGATAAAATTACCAAAGAACTCTGGGAACACATCAATTCGTTGTATCATTTTATGAATTCCCCTAACCTGCCGCATCAACTAGAAACCCAAGATGCTTTGGCTATTATTACCAAATTGAACAAAGATTTTTTATTGTATAATGGAATTCTCCAAGTAACCATGCCTCGAGGATTGGGTTGGTGTTTTTCGAGCATTGGCAAACACATTGAACGCTGCCTACAAACTATTTCGCTAACGCAGGCCTATTTTTCTCCGATAGGATACAATCTCGAAGGCGAAGAAGATTTGTTATACTGGAGACGGTTATTGCTATCGCTTTCGGGCTATGAAATGTATTTGAAAAGTTACAGCAACATTCCGCACAATAGAAAGGTGGTACAACAAGTGGTGTTCAACCGTGATTTTGCACACTCGGTAATTTATACGTTGGACTTGATTAACGTGTACATCAACTATTTATTCAAGGATAATGTGCTAAGCGAAGCCCGAACGCTGCACAATCAATTTGGAAGGTTAAAAAGCTATGTCGAATACACCGATTACCACCACCTGAGTAACCAACAATTAGAAGAAGTGCTTCACAATACCAAAGTGCAGCTGAACCAATTCTCTACTGATTTTTCAAAATTATTCTTTTCTTATACCTAAAGCTATATGGCTCTTTTTAAAATCGTTCATATTACCAAATACCAATACAATTGGCCCATCAAAGAAAGCATTAACGAAATTCGTTTGTTTCCGCATAATTTTGAAAACCAAGATGTCTTGCAATACGAATTGTTAATTACCAATAATCCCGAAGTCAATTTCTCAACGGATTATCACGGGAATCGCGTGGGGAATTTCAACACTTTGGAAGCCCATGCCGAAATGACCATCGAATCCCGAATGTTGGTTCGTGTGAATCATTCTCTTAAAATACCCGATTTTGAACATTCGTATGTCAATGATTTGGTTGCCGAAAAAGAAAAAAACATCAACCTTTTACGGTTGTGTTATCCAGAAACCATTACCAAACAAGATACCATTTTGGATATTCTGAATGAAATTGGTTGTGAAAACAAAACTATTATTGAGATTGCCCAACAGTGTAACAATTATATTTTTAACCACTTTACATACACCAAAGGAATTACCAATATTGAAACCACAGTAGATGAAATTTTGGACCATAAAAAAGGAGTGTGCCAAGATTTTGCCCACGTTCTTTTACAATTGGTTCGCACAGCGGGAATTCCGGCGCGCTATGTCAGCGGTTACATTTGTCCAAACGAAAGCGGCCTAAGAGGAGAAGGAGCTACCCATGCTTGGGTAGAAATTTACACCCCAAATCAAGGTTGGTTAGGAATAGACCCCACCAATAATATTTGGACGATGGACAACCACGTTAAATTAGCTGTGGGACGTAATTTTATAGATTGTACGCCAGTAAAAGGAACTTTTAAGGGGTTGGCAAAACAAACACTTTCGGTTTGTGTTTCAATTGGCTACGAAGACGGAAGGCATTTTGAAGAAATTAATGATGTTGCACTAGAAGAAGTTTCTTCAGAAGTTCAAGAACAACTCGATTACATTGAACTCTTACACCACCAACAAGAACAACAACAGCAATAAGTGAAATAATTTTCAATTCTTTTTAAACTTTTACAATAAATATTTATTGATTATCAATAAATTTATATCTTTGTTGGTATAATTTAAAACCAATTCTTATGAAACTACAAATTACACCTTCAGAAATTTTAAAAGTACTTCACGTAGTGTCCTGGATTATTTTTATAGGGCTTTGCATAAATGCCGGAGGTTTTCTTTTCAACTCATTATTTGCATTGTACTACAATCCTATGGCGGCAAACAATTTTTGGCAAGGAATTGATCTCTCCTCTTTATATAATTTTGACAAAGGGTACTTTTTAGTAATTACATTTTTTATGTTTATTGTTGGAACATTAAAAGCTATATTGTTTTACTTAATTGTCAAATTAATACACGACAAAAATCTAAATTTAAACCAGCCTTTTAACAACAAAATGACACAGTTTATTGTAAGTGTTGCTTATTTAGCAATTGGAATTTCGTTCTTTTCAAAATGGGGAGCGGATAACCTTAAGTGGTTGATTGAAAAAGGCGTTCAAATGCCTACAATTCAAGATTTGAATTTGGGCGGTGCGGATGTTTGGTTTTTTATGGGAATAATTTTTTGGGTACTGAAACAACTATTCAAGCGGGGAGAAACTATTCAAGCTGAAAACGACCTAACAATTTAAAGGATGGCAATTATAGTAAACTTAGATGTAATGATGGCAAAACGCAAAATGTCATTAAACGAATTGTCAGAAAAAGTGGGGCTAACATTAGCCAATCTTTCCGTCTTAAAAACTGGAAAAGCAAAGGCAATTCGGTTCAGCACCTTAGCCGCAATTTGCGCCGCTTTAGACTGTCAGCCAGGTGATATTTTAGAATATACCGATGATAAATAATAGCATGCCTTGTGAGGTTTTATTTATACTAAAAAAGCACTACTCTCGTAGTGCTCTTTTTATTTATTAATTCGATAACCAACCCGCAGGATTGATATACGAAGTGTTTTGAAGTATTAAGAACTTAATCACTGTTTTTCCGGTTTCTCCATTAGAACGTACGCGCCCAATAGATTGCTTGCGGCTTACTTTATCTCCTTTACCAACATTCACTGAACTTAGGTTTTGATATACGGTGAAATAATCCCCGTGTTGAATCATTACAGCTTTATTCACTGGTGTTGAATTAAAAACATTGATTACTACCCCATCAAAAACAGCTCTTGCGTTAGCGCCCTGATCTGTAGTGATCTCTACCCCACTATTGTGAACCATTAAGGATTTATAGACCGGGTGGGGTTGATTTCCAAAACCTAATGTAATCGATCCACGTTCAACAGGATAAGGCAATCTTCCTTTGTTGGCTCT
>CAZOHO010000091.1:0-8315 GCA_964579755.1 uncultured Flavobacterium sp. | reverse complement strand
TCCTATTTCAACCAACTCAAATCCGAAGGAATAACCGACCCATTACAACGCGTTTTAATAGGTACAAAAACCAGACTTAGACCAGTATTAATGACTGCTGCGGTAGCTTCATTAGGATTTTTGCCAATGGCATTATCTACAAGTGGCGGAGCTGAAGTACAAAAACCATTAGCAACGGTAGTTATTGGCGGATTAGTTTCGGCAACATTACTAACCTTAATCGTTTTACCAATTTTGTATTTACTCTTTGAAAAGGGAATTAAAAGAAGAAAAAAAATGTCAAATCCAATTGTAACAATACTCGTTTTATTAATCAGTACTTTTTCGTTTGCTCAAAACAGCCAAACAATAACATTAGAAAAAGCCATTGAAAAAGCGAAAGCAAACAACATCGATTTAAAAATTGCGGATAAGGAAATCGAAAAGCAAACGCTTCTCAAGAAAACAGCGTTTCAAGTAGATCCCTTACAAGTGCAGTACCAAGGCGGACAATTCAATAGTGTTGATTACGACCACAATGTTTCTATTCAACAATATTTTCCTATTGGTAAAATCACAAAAGCCAATCGCCAATTGCAAGAGGAATTAGCAAAATTGGCTGAAAAACGAAAAGCATTAACAGAATATGAAATTGAAAAAGCAGTATCATTAGCATACTATCAATATTTATATGGTGTTTCTATTCAAAAACTAAATAATGAGTTATTTGAAATTTATTCCAAATTCCTTAAAAATGCAGAGCTTCGTTTTCAAACAGGAGAAAGTGGGAATATCGAAGTCATTAGTGCTAAAGCCAAATCAAAGGAAATAGAAACCCAAAAAGCACAGTTAGAATATGACTTGGTGGTCTATCAAAAGCAATTGCAATACTTTGTTCAAACGGATGAAAACATAGTACCTGATGCCAATACACCTTTGCAATATGCCAATCCAACCGATTTGAATAACACTAAAGTAGAAGGATTAGTAAACGATTATTACACACAGCAAATTTCTGTATACCAAAAAGAGGCCAATACTTTTAAAGCGATGCGAACACCAAAATTAGGTTTGGGTTACTTCGGACAAACCATCGATACCAAATCCTATTTTCAGGGTTTTACAGCAGGTTTACAAATTCCTTTATTTGGTGGAGCTAACACCGCTAAAGCCAAAGCATCTGGGATAAGTATTACACAATCCCAATTAGAATTAGACAAAAGTAAATTGACTTTAAAATTACAGAAAGAGGAATTACAAAATGAGTTTGAGAAACAAAAAAGCGCCTTAGTGTATTACCAAAACGAAGGATTACAATATGCCGAACAAATCATCACAACAGCTCAAAAAAGTTATGCCAATGGTGATATGAGTTATTGGTCATACATCAGTTTTTTAAACCAAGCTATTGACATCAAAAAGCAAAATGCAGAAGCCGTTAATACTTACAATCAAAGTGCTATTCAATTGCAATTCCCATCATTCAACAACAATTAATATTCAACAATATGAAAAATATAATAATAAACAACAGTTTTAAAACAAGGATCAAAACCAATCTCTTGCTTCTTTCTTCTTGTTTCTTTCTGCTAACTTCTTGTGGAGAAAAGAAAACCGAAGAAACCCACGAAGAAGAAAAATCAGAAACTGAAGTAGCATTAACTGCGACACAATTCAAAACTATTGGTATCGAAACAGGTAGCATCGAAATGAAAAACCTGAATACAGTAATCAAAGCCAATGGTTATACAGCAGTTCCACCACAAAATATGGCGAATATATCAACCTTGATTGGTGGTGTGGTAAAAGATATTTATGTGTTAGAAGGAACTTACGTTGCAAAAGGTAAAACTTTGGCAACCATTCAAAACCTTGAAGTTACAGAAATGCAGGAAGATTACAATTCCGCAATGGCTAACATCGAATACTTGCAATTGGAATACAATCGTCAAAAAACATTGAGTGATGAAAATGTAAATCCACGTAAGACATTTCAAGAAGTAAAATCAAAATTAGCAGTAGAGAGAGCCAAAGCACAAGCAGCAAAAAACAAGCTGCAAGCGTTAAATGTTAGTTTAAGCGGTAGCACTTCGTTAATTCCAATTGTTTCGCCATTAAGTGGCTATGTGGGTAAAATTAGCATAACCAAAGGAGCGTTCGCAGAAACAGGAGTGACACTTTTTGAAGTGGTAGATAACAGCCAAATGCACTTAGATTTGAATGTATTTGAAAAAGATTTAGGTAAAATTTCTGTAGGTCAAGAAGTTGATTTTGTTTTAACCAATCAATCCAATAAATCCATCAAAGGAAAAATATTTGGTATTAATAAATCCTTTTCTAATGAAAGTAAAACGGTAGCCGTTCACGCAAAAATAAATCCGAGTGATGCTAAAGATTTAATCTCAGGTATGTATGTAGCGGCTAATATTAATATCACAAATCAAACAGTTCAGGCATTGCCAAAAGAGGCGGTTGTTAGAAATGGAGACAAATATTACATTTACATTCAAGAAGAACATCAAGAAGAAGCACCAAAAGTAGAAGAGAAAAATGTAACCGGAGGAAAAGAAGAAAGACACAATGAAGTTCATTTTAAAGCTATTGAAGTCCTTCCAGGAACAACAGATTTAGGGTATACAGAAGTTAAACTTATTGAAGAAATTCCAGCTAACTCAAAAATTGTAATCAAAGGAGCATTCTATTTATTAGCAACTTCAAAAGGTGGCGGAGAACACGAACACTAACCAATACTTTTAAGTTATGAAAATGAATACAGTAATGCCAAGTAATCTAATTCCTTTTTATAAAAAAGAGTTAGAAGCAGTTAAGGATAATTTACAGGCAGATAAATTAAATATGGCTTGGTATCATTTAGAAAGAGCACATATTATTGCACAAAAATATCCTTACGAACATACGTTTGTACATTGTAAAATGTTACAATTTGGAATGAAAATAAAAAGCTCAAAAGAAATTATCGGACAAATTCCACGATTACTCATTGGTGGCGTAAAATCATTTGTAGGTCAAGTCCCAGTAGGTAATACAGGTGGTGCTAATGTGCCACCTTTAAAACCAATGGAAATACCTATTGATATTAAAGAAATCTTAGAATTGAATTCGTAACTACTTTATTATGGAACATCAACACAAATACGATGCAAACGGCATACAAACCTGTTGCACACTCGAAGAAAAAATAAATAAAAAAACCGAGCATCATTCTGATGATGACGGACACGACCACGACCATTCAAGCGAAGAAAAATCTACGTTTCAAATGTTCTTACCAGCAATCATAAGTTTTACACTATTACTTGTCGCAATTGGTTTTGATAATTATTTCACACAATCTTGGTTTATAGGTTATGTTAGAATAGGATGGTATATTCTAGCATACATTCCAGTAGGATTTCCAGTAGTAAAAGAAGCTTTTGAAAGCATCCGCAAAGGAGAGATCTTTTCAGAATTTCTTTTAATGTCTATTGCAACTATTGGAGCTTTTGCAATAGGCGAATTTCCCGAAGGTGTTGCCGTAATGTTATTTTATGCAATTGGCGAAATATTCCAAACATTAGCCGTTACAAGAGCAAAAGCCAACATAAAATCATTACTCGACCAAAGACCAGACGAAGTAACTATTCTCGAAAACAATGTTGCTAAAACTATCAAAGCATCAACGTCTCAAATTGGCGATATTATCCAACTAAAAGCAGGAGAAAAACTAGGATTAGATGGCGAATTACTTTCAGATACGGCTTCGTTTAATACTTCGGCACTCACAGGCGAAAGCAAACCCGACACCAAAGCCAAAGGCGAAACCGTATTGGCAGGAATGATAAACTTAAATTCGGTTTGTCAAATAAAAGTAACCGTTGCTTACACCGATAGTAAACTATCCAAAATTCTCGAAATGGTGCAAGATGCTACCGCCAAAAAAGCACCAACCGAATTGTTTATCAGAAAGTTTGCCAAGATTTATACACCAATTGTAGTGCTTCTAGCTGTACTAATTTGTGTTGTTCCAATGTTTTTTGTAGAAAATTATAACTTCAATGAATGGCTTTATAGAGCGTTAATATTCTTGGTGATTTCGTGTCCTTGTGCATTGGTGATAAGTATTCCATTAGGATATTTTGGCGGAATTGGAGCAGCTTCTAAAAACGGAATTTTATTTAAAGGAAGTAATTTTCTTGATGTGATGGCTACTATTCAAAATGTAGTTATGGACAAAACTGGAACAATGACCGAAGGAGTTTTTAAAGTTCAAGAAGTTGTTTTTAATTCCGATTTCAATAAAGACGAAATCCTGCAAATGGTTAATGCTTTAGAAAGTCAAAGTACACATCCAGTAGCAACCGCTATTCATCAATATGTTGGAAAAATTGACAGTACAATAGTTTTAAAAGATGTCGAAGAAATATCAGGACACGGTTTAAAAGCAAATGTAAACGGAAAAGAATTGTTAGTTGGTAATTTCAAGCTATTGGATAAATTTTCTATTTCGTATGATATTGATCCAACAACAATCGTTTACACTTTAATTGCTGTGGCTTATGATAAAAAATTTGTTGGTTATTTAACCATTGCTGACAGTATCAAAGAAGATGCACAAATTACAATCGACAAACTAAAAGCATTGGGCATAAAAACCACAATGTTAAGTGGCGATAAAGATAATGTAGTACAATTTGTGGCTCAAAAACTCGGAATTACAAATGCCTTTGGCGATTTATTGCCCGAAGATAAAGTAAACAAAGTCAAAGAAATCATTGCTAAAAATGAAACGGTAGCATTCGTTGGCGATGGTGTAAATGACGCACCAGTAGTAGCATTAAGTAACGTCGGTATTGCAATGGGCGGTTTAGGGAGCGATGCCACTATAGAAACTGCCGATGTAGTTATTCAAGACGATAAACCAAGTAAAATAGCAATGGCAATCAATATTGGTAAGCAAACCAAAAAAATTGTTTGGCAAAATATCACTTTAGCATTTGTAGTAAAAGCAATAGTTTTAATACTTGGTGCAGGAGGTTTAGCCACAATGTGGGAAGCCGTTTTTGCTGATGTTGGCGTAGCATTATTAGCCATTTTAAATGCAGTAAGAATACAGAAAATGAAATTTTAGAGTTAGTTATTAAATTCAGAATAGATGTTTGTTGTAAATGGCAAACATCTTTTTTTTTAATAAGTCATTACCTCATTCATCTACACAAAACCCTCGTTTAGTCCAAGTATTCCTAAACTCAAGTCTTTGTTTGCTTCATTTCACTAATTACTATTTCAATAGCGAGAATATCTTTTTTTATTTTGTGGTAAAAAGGAAGTTTTGCATTTCAGTTGCCACTCCTTTGCCAACGCTCCAAAAAAAATTATGAAAAAAATCACACTATTATATTTATTAATCTCCCTAGTTTTTATTGCTTGTTCTAAAGAAGACACACCTCCTGAACCTACAAAACCAGTAGTTAAAGAACCAACTACTCCAGTAGTTAAACAACCAAATATTATAGATAAAAGTCCTAGTTACACCTATCCTAATTCCTCTACTACAGCTGTCTACTCTGATAAGTTTTTTCCAGGTTATTATTTGACTTTAGAAAAAATTGGAGATAAACAATACAATGTAAATCCGTATAATTTATCTAGTGCAGATTATAGATTATGGGATCCTTCTAAATGTTATCTAGATTACAATAACGACGGGAGACTAGATATGTTTGCATTTTTAACTAATTTTAAAGATTCTCCTTACGCAAGTAAAAATGGAAAATTTTTACTTGTTAACGATGTTCTAGGAGACAACCCCCAAAAGACATATACTGATGCAAATGTTAAATTTCTGCCGAGATTACGAACTATTGATATCAACAAAGATGGCAGAATGGAAGTTTTATTTTCAAGCGAGGAAGACCACCAATTGTCTGACGGTAGTTATGGTACTCCATCCGCTTTTCAAATTATATCTATCGATTTGTCAGGAAATATTTCAATTCAAAAAATTGGAGAATCAGTTTCAATACACGGGCAAGCGTTTGGAGATATAGATAGTGATGGAGATATAGACATAATAACTTGGAGAAATGCATATACCAATCCTACTAATATTGACTTGGGTTCAATGCCAATTTTATATTTGAATTCAGGTACTGGAACCTTTACACAAGTTGATAGTTTCAATTATTTTAAAGGATTAAGTCAATTAATACCAGTTCAAAGTAATGGTAAACGTAAAAATTATAGCGCAACTGCAATTGAACTTTTCGACTTAGATGCAGATGGTAATTTAGACCTATTGGTTTCCTTAACTCATAATCAAAAGAACTTACCTCCATCAGAATATAACCATCCCTCAACAAGGGTTTATTGGGGACAAGGAAGCGGATATTTTGATTTTGTGAACCATTTTACAGACTTACCGGTTGAATACTTAAATAACTTAAATATTGATCCAAATATTTATCTTACTCAATTAGGCTTTTCTTTTATAGATTACGACAAAGATGGAGATATAGACGTGATTACTTCTTCTACTCCTTTTTATGGAGGTTTTATAATACAGCTTTGTGAAAATAAAGGAGGTAGAAAATTTCAAGATGTTACCAAATCAAAAATCAATAGTTACCATTCAATGTATCCAAGAGGTACTCAAGTTCAAGGTACATTCCCGAATTTTTATGGAATTAGAGTTTATGATAAAGATAATGATGGAGATTATGATTTAGTTCCAGATCACGTTGCAATTTGGGATATTTGGAATTTTCCAATTTCTCAAAATCTTTATTGGGAAAATCAAAATGGGAATTTTGTTTTGAAAAATTAATAAATATGGAGACCAGAAACCATTCAAACGGGGAGTAAATCGAAAGTCCATATGAGTAGAAGAATTAAATTCAAAAAATAATGAAAAAACATTTCTTAATTATTGGGATACTAATTTTAGTTTCTTTCAAATCGTTTTCGCAAAGTGATTATACATTCTGTTACGGATCAATCGCAGTTACTATTTTTGATGGAGGTGATGCAGAAATGATTAGGTATAATTCTAGTGGAAATGCCGTAAGTAAAGTAAAAGGCACTTTTGATCTTTTTGGAAAAGGGTACTCAACCGAAGTATTAAAAATATTATTCCAAGGTACTGAATATAGATATGATTTGATTAGAGATGGTTATGGTAAACCAAGTAAAATATTTGATAATCAAATGAGAGAATATAACCTTTGCAAAGAAAAAAAAGTTAATTCCCAAGATAATACAACTCTTACAGGACATAATTTAAGTTTTTTCACGGGAACTTATTTTATTCCTAAGGATAAAATTAAAGTTATTATAAAGACTGTTAACGGAAGATTAAGTGCATCAGTATATAAAAATGGTCAGTTATACAATTTCAATACAAGTTGTGGTAAAATTTCAAATTTTGTCCAAGAAGGTGAACCTGAATATCGAGGAGATTTAACGGATATATATTTGACCCCAATAAACTGTAACGAAGAAGCAGATCCTAGTAGATGGAAACCAAACTACATTCAATTTAATAGAAATAAAGTAATTCCTATTAGTGGTCCACAATATTACTCACTCGACATATTTATTAGAAGTAATGGATTAAAAATAAATGGATGGGGTGTTAAAAAAGTAAAAATTTAAAAACATCTAACATAATCTAGAGTTTGAATTAGATAATTGATTTTAGAAAATCCTGAGAAACAAAAAAAATAAAATTGACTGAGTCGATTTAAATTTAAATAAACCATTTGTTAAACTACCTCCCAACTATGGGAGGTTTTTTTATTCCAATTCAAATCGATCTACTAATTTTTGGAAAATTTTCTAAAAATTTTTTCTTTCTGATTTTAGAATAGATTCCAATTTATGAGGTTTTTCCGCCGGAAATTTTTCTTACGAATCCGTCCCCCCTCTCAGATTGACCCAAATGCTTATATATAATTGGGGGTTTGAGGGAAGGCGGCAGCCCCCACCCGTGGATACCATCCCAGTGAAAAGATCTGGCTGTTTTTCTATAAATAATGTTTGACCCTATGACGTTAAAAAGAGTCTTCAGGTCCTGGAAGTTCATAAGGATAATGTTTGACCCTAAATGAAAATTCAAAAAAACTCCTGGGGCACTGGAGCTGAACTAGAATATGTTTGGCTTAAAAATCTATGAGAAGGTCCTGGGAGTGTGAAAAATGTTTGACCCAACGTATTCATAAGTCTTATTGTGTTTATTTTAATCAACATAAAAATGAAAGCGCTAAAGTTGTGCTAAAATTTATCTTAACCTTAGGCAACACGGCACTTTGGCTGTAATTTTATTGTGAGATTTAAATGAA
>CAZOHO010000090.1:0-8525 GCA_964579755.1 uncultured Flavobacterium sp. | reverse complement strand
TATGTTTAAATGCTAATTCATAAACCTAAAGAACTTAGTGAGCTTTGTGCTTACTTCGTGTCTTTGTGTTTAAAATACTATCGAATCTGTCCATCTCCGTAAATATACCATTTATTAGTTACCAAATGCTGTAAGCCAATAGGGCCGCGTTGGTGTAATTTATCTGTGCTAATGGCTAATTCGCCTCCTAATCCAAATTGTCCTCCATCCGTAAATCGGGTAGAGGCGTTGTGATATACTGCTGCCGAATCAACATTGTCCATGAATTCTTGGGCCGTAACCTCATTTTCTGTAATAATAGACGCCGAATGTCCTCCGCAATAGTGATTGATTTTATCAATAGCTTCTTGGTCAGAATCGACCGTTCCAATTACAATTTTGTAATCCAAAAACTCTTCGTACCAAATTAAATCGGATTCAATTGAAGGAATGCCTGTTGCAGCTGCTACTTTTTGGTCACCCAAAACAGTTACTTTATGCTGTTGTAAGTCTTCAATTAATTGTTGAGCAAAAGACTCCCAATTACTTAAATTGGTGTCGATTAAAACTTTATCTAAAGCATTACAAACTGAAATATTAGATGTCTTACCGTTGATGATAATATCCGTTGCTTTTTGTAAATCCGCTCCTTGATTCACGTATACAAAATTGTTGCCACGACCACTCACAATCACGGGGCAAGTAGCGTGTTGCTTCACAAAAGCAATTAATTGTTCACCACCACGAGGAACAATTAAATCCACTCGTTGTGTTGGTTTTTCCAAAAAAGCTTGGGTTTCTGTTCGGTTGTAATTCAAATATTCTACCCAGTTTTTAGAAACTTCATTCTCTTTTAAAGCTTGGTGCCAAAGCGCTACAATTTTTAAATTGGAAAGCAAGGATTCTTTTCCGCCTTTCAATAGAATTTTATTTCCGGATTTAAAAGCAATACCACCTGCTTCAACAGTAACATCTGGACGTGATTCGTAAATAATCATCACCGTGCCAAATGCAGCAGTTTTGTTGGTGATTTTCATTCCTTTTTCATGAACAAAATGAAAACGTTCTACTCCAATAGGATCGTCTTGGCTTGCCAATTGTTGCATCGACAAAATCATTCCGTCAATTTTAGCATCGTCTACCAAAAGACGTTTTTCCATAGCCAAATCGGCTCCAGAATAATTATCCAAGTCTTGCTTGTTGATAGCTTTAAGGTTGGCTCTTTCTTCTTCAAGAAGTGTCGCCATTCGGCTTAAAACTGCATTTCTTTTTGCTATTGAAAGTAGTGTACTCATGAAATTAAGATTGAATTTCCTTCAAAGTTTCTCTTAAGGCAATAATGAAAGTGTCTATACCTTTCTTATTGATTGTCAGAGGTGGAAGTATTCTTAATAGATTTTTGTTATTGGCATTACCAGTAAAAATATGCTTGTCAATAATCATTTTTTTACGGAGGTCATTGATTTCAAAATCAAATTCAACTCCAAGCATCAATCCTTTTCCTTTTACCTTTTTTACTTCAGGAATTTGTTGAATGGCTTCTAAGAAATAGGCATATACTTCATTCACATTGTCCATTAACTTTTCCTCTTTAATGACATCCAAAACAGCAATTCCTGCGGCACAAGCCAAATGACTTCCGCCAAAAGTGGTTCCTAATAAACCGTAACTTGCTTTGAATTTTGGCGAGATTAAAATACCTCCAATTGGGAATCCGTTCCCCATTCCTTTTGCCAAACAAATAATGTCGGCTTTGATGTTGTGGTGTTGGTGTGCAAAGAATTTTCCTGTTCTTCCGTAACCTGACTGTACTTCGTCTAAAATGAGAACTACGTCATATTGTGCACACACTTTTTCTAGGTCTTGGAAGAATTCGGTAGTTCCTTCGTCCAATCCGCCCACACCTTGAATTCCTTCAATAATTACACAACAAACATCGCCTTTTTTCAATTCGGCTTCAACAAATTCAATTTGGTTCAAAGGCAAAAAGGTAACCACTTGTTGCGCATTCAATGGCGCTACAATTTTTTTATTATCGGTTACAGCTACTGCTGCCGAAGTTCTTCCGTGAAAGGAGTTGTTAAAAGCAATAACACGTGATTTATTAGTATGAAAAGAAGCTAATTTTAGTGCGTTTTCATTGGCCTCAGCCCCAGAACTACATAAAAATAAGCTATAATCCTCATAACCGGATAACTTCCCTAACTTTTCAGCTAATTCTACTTGCAATGGATTTTGAATCGCATTGGAATAAAACCCAATGGCATCTAATTGTTGTTTTAATTTTGATACATAGTGCGGGTGGGTGTGACCAATCGAAATTACACCGTGACCACTGTATAAATCTAAGTATGCTACACCCTTATCGTCTGTAATAGTGCAATCTACTGCTTTTACAGGGGTGATATTGTATAAAGGATAAACGTCAAATAAGTTCATTTTTTTTAAGTTTAAAGTTTGAAGTTTCAGGTTTCAGGTTTCGAGTGAACTTTAAACCTTAAACTTGAAACAATTTTATTTAGAATCCACAAGGCTTTAAATGCAATCCTGTGGTTTCTTCTAAGCCAAATAACAAGTTCATATTTTGAATCGCTTGTCCTGAGGCTCCTTTGGTTAAATTGTCAATTATGGATGTAATTAAAAGCCGGTTTCCTTTTTTCATTAAACTAATAATACACTTGTTGGTTTGTACTACCTGCTTCATATTGATATTGGTAGTCGTCACTGTTACAAAGGGTTGGTCAGCATAATAGGCTTCATATTTCGCAACAATATCTTTCAAACTTTCCTCTATTGTAGTGTAAAGCGTGGCAAAAATTCCTCTAGCAAAATCCCCTCTGTTAGGAACAAATAGCAATTCGTTTGGATATCCCGCTTGCAATTGCTGAATGCTTTGATTGATTTCGCCTAAATGTTGGTGTTCAAAAGCTTTGTAGTGCGACATATTGTTGTTTCTCCAACTGAAATGTGTGGTTTCTGAAGGACTTACTCCAGCTCCGGTGCTTCCGGTTGTGGCATTGATATGCACATCTTCGTTGAGTAATCCATTTTTTGCCAACGGCAACAAAGCCAATTGAATTGCGGTCGCAAAACAACCTGGATTAGCGATATAATTAGCAGATTGTATTGCTGTTTTGTTCAATTCAGGTAAGCCGTAAACAAATTGCTTTCCGTCAAATGTAGCATCTTTAGTCAATCTAAAATCGTTGCCTAAGTCAATAATTTTAGTATCGTTTGAAAATTGGATTTGTTCTAAAAACGCTTTTGATTTACCATGCCCCAAACACAAGAAAACCACATTGACGTCAGGGTTTACTTGGTCAGTGAAATTCATTTCGATATCACCCATCAAGTCGTGATGCGCAATAGATAAAGGTTTACCAGCATTAGTGGTGCTGTACACAAAATCTAGAGTAGCATTAGGGTGAAACATCAAAATTCTGATGAGTTCGCCCGCCGTGTATCCAGAACCTCCAATTATTCCAACTTTAATCATGACTCAATTGGTTTACTGATGAAAATATATTTTGTGCATTTCCTAAAATCTTAATGAATCCTTTGGCATCTTCTGATGTCCAAGCATTGTTCATTTCGCCATATTGTCCAAATCCAGTATTCATCAAATCGTTTTTAGATTCGATTCCGTCTAATGAGAAATGATACGGCTTCAAGGTTACCGTCACGGTTCCATTGACTGTTTTTTGAGTATCCTCCAAGAAAGTTTCAATATTACGCATCACGGGGTCTAGGAATTGTCCTTCGTGGAATAACATGCCGTACCAGTTGCCTAATTGTTCTTTCCAATATTGTTGCCATTTACCCAAAGTATGTTTCTCTAGTAAATGGTGTGCTTTGATGATAATCAACGGAGCAGCGGCTTCAAAACCAACTCTTCCTTTGATTCCAATAATGGTGTCACCCACGTGGATATCTCTACCAATAGCATAGGCATTCGCCAATTTTTCTAAAATCACAATGTTGTTTGGAGGCGTGTCTTTTTTACCGTTTACGGCTACTAGTTGTCCTTCGTTGAATTCCAAAGTTACTTTTTCTTCACCTTGTTTTTGCAATTGAGAAGGGTAGGCTTCACTTGGCAATGCTTCGTGAGAAGTCAAGGTTTCTTTTCCACCCACACTCGTTCCCCAAAGTCCTTTGTTAATTGAATATTGTGCTTTTTCCCAAGAATAGTGTACGCCGTTTTTAGCTAAATAATCTACTTCTTCCTGACGTGATAATTTCAAATCACGAATAGGAGTGATGATTTCAATTTCAGGCGCTATAGTTTGGAAAATCAAATCAAAACGAATTTGGTCGTTTCCAGCACCAGTACTTCCGTGAGCAATAGCGCTTGCACCAACTGATTTCGCATATTTAATGGCTTCAATCGCTTGAAAAACACGTTCAGCACTTACAGAAAGTGGGTAGGTGTTGTTTTTTAATACGTTTCCGTAAATTAAATATTTTATGGCTTTATCGTAGTATTTGTCTAGAATAGTAAGGTTGGCGTGTTTAGCACTTCCTAATTCATAGGCTCTGTCTTCGATAGCTTTCAATTCAGCTTCATCAAAACCACCTGTATTGATTAAAACGGTATGAACTTCATATCCTTTTTCGTTTTTTAAATATTTTAGGCAATATGAGGTGTCTAATCCTCCGCTATAGGCTAATACAACTTTTTTCATGGTATAATTATTTTTTTAAGAATAAGGCTTCTTTAATTTTTTTTAATCTATTCAGTACTTTTACGTTAAAGGGGTGTTTGGGTGGAATTTTTTGTTTTTCTTTTGGGTCATACAACATTCCAGTACACAAACACATTTTATTGTCTTTGCTCTTTAAAATTTCATAGTTGGTACACGTTTGGCACCCTTTCCAGAAACTTGGGTCGGTAGTTAATTCAGAAAACGGAACAGGTTTGTATCCTAAATCCGAATTGATTTTCATTACGGCTAAACCAGTAGTGATTCCGAAAACCTTGGCATCAGGGTATTTTTGAAGCGAATAATCAAACACTTTTGATTTGATTTTTTTGGCTAAACCGTGATTTCTATAGTCTGGGTGTACAATTAAACCCGAATGCGCTACAAATTTTCCGTGTTCCCAACTTTCGATATAACAAAAACCAGCAAATTTACCATCAGCCAAAGCGATGATGGCATCTTGGTTTTCCATCTTTTTTTGGATGTATTCCGGAGTTCTCTTAGCAATACCAGTTCCTCTTAATTTGGCAGAGGTTTCGATAGTATCGCAGATTTCTTCCGCAAACTTATAATGCTCTTCTTGAGTTACAACAATTTTAATATTCATTACAAGAGTTGAATTTTATAGTAGATGAAACAATAGCAATTTGTTTTGTGCTCATTTTAGGAATTATCATAGCCCATTTTGCCAAAGTTTTATGATGTGGCGCTGTAAAAGTTAAAATGTAAACTTTAGGATATGTACATCCAATGTAAAACGAAAATGATTTCAAAACGGTAAATTGAAAAATGAATAAATGACCAAACACATTGCGGATACTATACCAATAGTGTCCGTACCTCGGGAGAGGTAATACGTGTGTTTATCCGTGATAAAGAAGTTATATGTAAACTGATTTTATTCATCGACTGCAAAAATACAACTTTTTTTATAAAATCAGGACGATTGTGTGTTTTCTAACATTTTTTTACTGCAATGTTAGGATGTGTAAATAAATAACTCGTTGATATTTGATATTCAACGAGTTATTTATGTATTGACGTGCCATTAATTTCGCAGCGGATTTTGGTTTAAAATTCCTTTGAGTTTGTTTTTTAAATCTTCACCTGCATCGTAAATCATTTGTTCGTTGCTAGGAAAAGGGATTGTTTTTTTATTGAAATTTGGAAAATAACTATCGTCAGCAGCTCTTCGGTCTCCTTTATAATTGGCATACACATTTTCAAAAATGAATTCGCTACTCAACGGAAAGCTTTGCAATAACTGATTTGTAGTCCAGTTGCTATAATCTACTTTAGCTACAATCATACAGGATTTGAATTGTTTAACTTCATTAATTTTCACAGTAACATCTTTCCAATTGTCTACAAAAACGACTTTTCCTTTTTCGTCCAACACTTCTTTTCCGTTAGCATCAATTAATTTTTTTTGTCCGTCTTTGATGCGACGTTCTTTGATGAACTCTTTCTCTTTGATTTGCTCTGGTGAAATAACAACTTCTCTAAAACGGATACGAACTCCAAAATCATAACGAATACCATCTTGTTCTGCATTGTGATACACGGTCCATTTGTCGTTCAAACCATAGGTGTTGAAATCCAGTAAATCGTTTTGTAAACGAATGGGAATAATCATATTGGTTTCGTTTTTTGTACTGACTAAAACATAATCAGAACCTTTGAATTTAGCTTCTTTTAGCAGCTCGTTCACGTCTTTGAAATTAGGATTGATTTGGTTCAAATAAGTAAAATCGTCAAAGGCCTTGCGAAAATCCATTTTATTCGTGCTCTTAAGTAGAGCTTTGGCATTGGCATACAAATAGTTGGAAAGAGAGTTTTTAGATGCAATCAATTTGTCGTTGTAATTCTCAAATGCAAAAACTGCGGTGCGATTTTCTTTCAATAATTGCAATGGGAGCAAAGGTTTGATTTTTTCTTGTCGGTTATTCAATCCTACATAAAGTTGATAAATGCGTTCAATCTGTGCTGGATTATTCTCTTTTTCGAGTAAGTTTAAAGTATTTAAGTCTCTTTCTTTGGCTTTGGCGAAAGCCTCTTCCAACAAATACACATAGTCTTGCTTACTCTTTTTATCTTTATTGGATTCTAAACTTGAAACGGTTATGGTAATGGCATTATCATAGTCGCCGGAATGGACTAATTCTTGGGTGTGTTTGAGTGCGCAACTGGTTATAAAAATTAAAAAGCTAAAAAGGAGTGTATTTTTTTTCATCATAGATTGGTTTTACTTAGTTTGGGATGCGGTACTTTTTTCAAAAACGATGCCATTAAAAAAGAGAGCAGGTTCTTTGTTAATTAATTTGTTAAAAAATACTAGGCCAAATATATTGCTAAGCGACTATTTAGCCAACGATTTTTTGTATTTTTGCGGGAAATTAACGAAAACTACACAAATGCAACGCGACGAACAAATTTTTGACCTTATCTTAGAAGAACAAGACAGACAAATTCACGGAATAGAATTAATTGCATCCGAAAACTTTGTAAGTGACGAAGTGATGGAAGCTGCAGGTTCTGTTTTAACTAACAAATATGCAGAAGGATATCCTGGAAAAAGATACTACGGCGGTTGTGAAGTAGTAGATGTTATAGAACAAATCGCTATTGACAGAGCTAAAGAATTGTTTGGTGCTGAATATGCTAATGTACAACCTCACTCAGGTTCTCAAGCTAATACTGCGGTATACCACGCTTGTATTAAACCAGGTGATACTATTTTAGGATTTGATTTGGCTCACGGTGGTCACTTGACTCACGGTTCGCCAGTGAATTTTTCTGGACGTTTGTACAACCCAGTTTTTTACGGTGTTGACAAAGAAACAGGACGATTGGATTACGATAAGATTCAGGAAATTGCAACTAAAGAGCAACCTAAATTAATTATCGCTGGAGCTTCGGCTTATTCTCGTGATATGGATTTTGCTCGTTTCAGACAAATTGCAGATAGCGTTGGTGCTATTTTATTGGCTGATATTTCGCATCCAGCAGGTTTGATTGCTAAAGGATTGATGAACGATCCGTTGCCTCACTGTCATATTGTAACTACTACTACACACAAAACATTACGTGGACCACGTGGTGGATTGATTTTGATGGGGAAAGATTTTGAAAATCCATTTGGGTTAACTACTCCAAAAGGAGAAATCAGAATGATGTCTAGTTTATTGGACTTGGCTGTTTTCCCTGGAAATCAAGGAGGACCATTAATGCACATTATCGCTGCTAAAGCAGTTGCTTTTGGTGAAGCTTTGAAAGATGAATTCTTTACCTATGCGATGCAGTTGCAAAAAAATGCGAAAGCTATGGCTGACGCTTTTGTGAAAAGAGGATACGAAATCATTTCTGGTGGTACTGATAACCACATGATGTTGATTGACTTAAGAAACAAAAACATTTCTGGTAAAGATGCTGAAAATGCGTTAGTAAAAGCAGAAATTACAGTAAATAAAAACATGGTTCCGTTTGATGACAAATCACCATTTGTTACTTCAGGAATTCGTGTGGGAACTGCTGCGATTACTACTCGTGGTTTAGTGGAAGAAGATATGGAAACTATTGTAGCACTTATTGATAAAGTCTTGATGAATCACACTGAAGAAGATGTAATCGAAGAAGTAGCTGCTGAAGTAAATGAAATGATGAGCGAAAGAGCCATCTTCGTTTTCTAATATAGTCACTCCTTATTGATATAAAGTTTAAAGTTTTGTGCAACACTATTTCGCAAAACTTTAAACTTTTTTATTTTTACTACCTTATAAATTCCGATTTAAATGTCCATACTGAGATTAAAACTGCCTACCGACCCAAGATGGGTAAATATTGTTG
>CAZOHO010000089.1:0-8578 GCA_964579755.1 uncultured Flavobacterium sp. | reverse complement strand
AATAATTTCCTTTCCATGGAATACCTTCTCCTCTATCCAATTCCAAAATCCAACCCGCTACATTATCTAAGAAATAACGGTCGTGCGTTACTGCAATTACAGTTCCGGCATATTGTGCTAAGTGTTGTTCTAACCAAAGTACACTTTCAGCATCCAAGTGATTCGTTGGCTCATCCAAAAGCAATACGTCAGGCTGTTGCAATAACAAACGGCATAAAGCCACACGACGGCGTTCCCCTCCTGACATATTCTTGATTGGAGTATCGCCTTCTGGAGTACGCAACGCATCCATGGCTATTTCTAATTTGGTATCGATTTCCCAAGCACCTAAAGCATCTATTTTGTCTTGTAAAGCTGCTTGACGATCCATCAATTTATCCATTTTGTCTTGATCTTCATAATTTTCTGGAAGACCAAATAAATCATTGATTTGATTGTATTCTTCTAAAACGGCCATCGTTTCAGCAACACCTTCTCGAACAATCTCGATTACTGTTTTAGAATCGTCTAATTGTGGTTCTTGTTCCAAATAACCAACTGTATATCCAGGAGCAAAAACAACATCTCCTTGGTAATTTTTATCAACTCCTGCAATAATTTTTAACAGCGAAGATTTACCAGAACCATTCAATCCTAGAATACCAATTTTCGCCCCATAAAAGAAACTTAGATAAATATCTTTTAACACTTGTTTGTTACTGCTTGAATACGTCTTACTCAATTTTGACATTGAGAATATTACTTTCTTATCGTCTGACATATAGTTTGATTTTGTAATTAAAATTCATGTAGCTACAAAGATAGTTTTAAATAAAAACAATACAATAATTGGGATTAAATTTATTAGGTTTAAAGTCAAATGGTACCGATTATCGACTTTTTAGGTCAATCAAAGAGAAAGTATATAGCACTTTTTGATTGTTTGTAGTTTTAAGCACATCTAAAATTCTTGGGCTATGAAAAACATTCGAACCATTGACTTATTTAATTTCGATTTAGAAAAAGGGAAACAACAAGAGCATATTCCGCTATCGTATGAAGTAGCTGGGCAACCCATTGGTACCGCTCCAGTTATTGTTGTGAATCATTCAATTACTGGAAATTCAACCGTTTGTGGTAGAAATGGATGGTGGAATGGATTGATAGGTGAAAACAAAACAATTGACACTAACACCTATACTATTATTACTTTTAACATTCCTGGAAATGGATACGATACTAATTTTGAGGATTTAATTCCAAATTATCGTGATTTTACCATCAGAGATATTGCCGCAATTTTTTGGGAAGGACTTTTTTACCTAAAAATTAAAAATGTGTTTGCTGTAATTGGAGGGAGTTTAGGAGGTGCAATCGCTTGGGAAATGGCAGCACTACAACCTAAAAAAATTGAAAATCTTATTCCAATTGCAACCGATTGGAAAACGACCGATAAACTTATTGCTAATGTTTATATCCAAGATCAAATTTTAAATCATTCTGAAGATCCTATTATTGATGCTCGGTACTTTGCAAATGTATATTTTAGAAATACTGAATATGTTAACCAAATTTTCAAGCGAACCAATTTAGAAATTAGTTCTATCTCACCAATTGAAAAATGTGTGTTAGCCAATAATAAATGTCAAATTTCAGGATATAGAATGATGAATTTTTTACTAAAAACCAATGATTTAACTCGTAAAAGAAGAGATTTCTCATCGATAGCTAATACCATAAAAGCTAATATTCATCTCATTGGAATACACACTGATGGTTTATTTCCTGCCGATGAAAATCGTATCACATTTCTTAAATTAAGAAAGATTAAACACAATGTTTTTTATCACGAAATTGATTCTGATTTTGGTCACGATGCCTATCTAAAAGAAACAGAGCGCATCTCCTATTTGCTCAAACCTATTTTCAAATCGAAAAAAATCATCATTCGAAATAAGTTCAATTATACCATGGGAAATTATTTCATGAATAGGTAAAAACAGCTAACTCTCGGGTCTATACACGTCCTTTTAACGAACTAAAAACCCAAGCATTCGCTAAAAATCCAACACCGACAGCAGCAAAGCCCCATCCTGCAACATCATCATATCTAAAAGCACCTAAGCCTATTAGTAATAAGCCCATTGCAATCATAATTAAAGTAGCCCATCCTAAAATGGTATTTTTATTCATTCCCATAACTTGTGGTATTTTCTGTTTTTTGGTGGTGTAACTATCTAAATTTACTACTAATTAAAAATTGTATATAGCATTTCTTTTAATAAATCCGACTGTGAAATCGTAGCTCCTACTCCTTTACTCTTCACATCTACATCTCGTAAAGAAGTAATGATTTGGCTTACTTTTTTCATAGGATAATTTTTCAAAGCCACATCATAATCTTTCAAAAAATAAGGATTTACTCCTAAAGCAGATGCCACTTTTGAAGGATTTCTATCTTTCAATCCGTGGTATTTTAGGATTTTTACAAAAAATCCAAATACAAGACCCGTAGTTACTACTAAAGGATTGGCTTTTGGATTTTCTGAAAAATAGTGTGCAATATGGAAAGCCTTAGCTTGATTTCGCGATCCCAAAGCATTCAGTAACTCAAAATTATTGAAGTCTTTACTAAAACCTATATTCTCTTCAATATGCTGTGGATTAATTGTACTACCTGCAGGAAGTATAATTTGCAGTTTCTCTAATTCATTATTAATTTTACTCAAATCGGTTCCTAAAAATTCCACCAACATGGCAGTAGCTTTAGGTTCAATCGCATATTTTTTACCAGCCAAAACACGTTTTATCCAGTCGCCAACTTGATTCTCATATAGCTTTTTACTTTCGTAAACAATCCCTTTTTGAGCCAGTAATTTGGTCGCTTTTTTTCGTTTATCCAATGTTTTGTATTTGTAACAAAAAACCAAGACCGTTGATTCCATTGGATTTTCTACATAACTCTCTATTTTATCAATTGTTCGAGACAATTCTTGAGCTTCTTTAACAATCACTACTTGACGTTCGGCCATCATTGGATAGCGCTTAGCAGTCGAAATAATATCGTCAATTGAAACATCACGACCATACAACACCGTTTGATTGAAACCTTTTTCTTCTTCTGAAAGGACATTTTGTTCAATAAAATCAGATAATTTATCGATATAATACGGCTCTTCTCCCATCAAAAAATAGATTGGTTTGATGTTTCCTGCCTTAATATCATTTACAATTTTTACTACTTCGTCCACAAAAAGTTGTTTTGGTTAGGTCTTTATTCGGAAATTTGAAATTTAAAATAGTAATTTTGGCGCATGCAACAATTGAATTTTTCATCCTATTCTTTCCGTTTCAAAAATAGCGAAAATAAAGTGTCTATTTTTGATGCCATCAGGAAAAAATTTATAATTCTTACTCCCGAAGAATGGGTTCGCCAACACGTTGTTCAATTTTTAATGGACGAAAAAAACTATCCCAAGTCATTGATTAATGTTGAAAAAGTTTTAAAAGTCAACGGATTACGAAAAAGATACGATGTTGTGGTGTACAATTCAGATGGTTCTATTTTTATATTAATCGAATGTAAAGCCCCTGAAGTGACCATTTCACAAAGTACTTTCGATCAAATTGCTCAATATAATATGACTTTGAAATCGAATTATTTAATGGTGACTAATGGCTTGAATCATTACTTTTGCCAAATGGATTTTGAAAATGAAAAATACCAATTCTTACCTGAACTACCCCACTATCAATCAAACACAATCTAGATGAAAGTAGCAGTTGTTATACTCAATTGGAACGGAAAACAATTACTAGAACAGTTTTTACCTTCTGTGGTTCAATTTTCCAAAGAAGCGACTATTTATGTTGCTGACAATGCTTCTACAGATGATTCAGTGGCTTTTGTAAAGGCTCATTTTCCTGAGGTTTCTATTGTGGTAAATCCAACTAATACGGGTTATGCGGGAGGATATAATGAAGCATTACAACATATTGATGCCGATGTTTATGCTTTAGTCAATTCAGATATTGAGGTGACCGAAAATTGGCTACAGCCCATCATCAAAACATTTCAAAACGAACCTACAACTGCCATCATTCAACCGAAGATTTTAGACTTCAAGAACAAAGACTATTTTGAATATGCAGGAGCTGCCGGAGGATATATTGATCAATACGGTTATCCTTTTTGTCGAGGTCGCCTATTTGACACTTTAGAGAAAGACAACGGTCAATACGATACCAATCAAGAGATTTTTTGGGCTTCAGGAGCTTGTTTTTTTATTCGAAGTGCTGTTTACAATGAATTAAATGGATTTGACACTTCCTTTTTTGCACACCAAGAAGAAATTGATCTGTGTTGGAGGGTTAAAAATAAAGGATATACAATTAAGTATTTATTTGAATCAAAGGTATATCATGTGGGTGGTGCTACTTTACAGCAAGGGAATCCAAAAAAAACCGAATTAAATTTTAGGAATTCATTGTTGATGCTTACCAAAAATTTACCGCAAAAAGACTTGTATCGAATACTTTTCATTCGAATGGTATTGGACGGAATAGCCGGAATTCAATTCTTATTACAGGGGAAAATAAAACACTTTTGGGCAATTCTAAAAGCACACTCTGCATTTTATGCTCGATATTCTGAGAATTATGCCAAACGAGGCGATTTTCAACAAAAAGAATACCATATCGTAAAAAGTATCGTTTATAGTTACTTCATAAATAAAATTCGTTTTTTTAACGATTTAATTACGCTCAAATAAATTATAAAAACTAATTTTGCTACAAATCAAATAATCCAATAAAATCATCATTTATGAAAAAAGTTGTAATTGCTTTATCAGTATTGGCGCTTTTAAGTTCATGCGTTTCTAAAAAGAAATACACCGAATTAGAGGCTAAAAACAAAGAAACTCAAGACTTATTAAATACTTGTACAGTTAAATTAAATTCTTGTTTAGAAGAAAAAGCGGGACTTGCAGCTACTGCAGCAGCATTAAAAGATCAAAATTTAAACTTAATGGAGACTTCTAAAGAGATGGCTGTATTGTCAGCTAAAGGAGCTCAAAATATTGAAAAAGCGTTAGAATCTATCAAAGAAAAAGATTTGAAAATTGGTAGAATGCAAGATGCTTTGACTAGAAAAGACAGTGTAACTTTGGCTGTGGTAACTAGTTTAAAAAGTGCAGTTGGTTTATCAGATCCAGATATCGAAATTAATGTAGAAAAAGGAGTGGTTTTCATTTCTATTGCTGATAAATTATTATTTAAAACAGGAAGCTACGAAGTTTCGGATAAAGCCAAAGGTGTTTTAGCTAAGGTTGCTAAAGTGATTAATGACAAACCAGATTTCGAATGTATGGTAGAAGGACACACAGATAATGTTCCTTACACAGGAAGCGGAATTTTATTAGACAACTGGGATTTAAGTGTTAAACGTTCTACTTCAATTGTTCGTGTATTAACAAATCAATTAGGGGTTAAACCTTCTCAATTGATTGCTGCTGGTAGAAGTTCTTATGTACCATTAGTCGATAATAATTCTGTTGAAAACAGAGCTCGTAATAGAAGAACACGTATCGTAGTTTTACCTAAAATTGACCAATTCTACGAAATGGTGGAAAAAGAAATGAAGAAACAACAAAAATAAAATTGTTTCCATTACATAAAAAAAACGTCTTGATTAATCAAGACGTTTTTTTTATGTAAATTTTTAAAATACAAATAGTTATACACAACTAACTAAAGTATATCTACATTTCCTTTTCCTTCTCTGATGACTATCGGTTCATGCCCTGATAAGTCAATTATGGTAGAGGCTGTATTATCTCCATAACCACCATCAATTACCATATCTACCAAATTTTGCCATTTTTCAAAAATCAATTCTGGGTCAGTCGTATATTCAATCACATCATCTTCATCGTGAATAGAAGTGGATACAATTGGATTTCCTAATTGCCTAACGATTTCTAATGCAATGGAATTGTCTGGCACACGAATACCAACAGTAGTTTTCTTTTTGAATTCTTTTGGCAAATTAGTACTTCCGGGTAAAATGAAGGTATAAGGTCCTGGTAACACTCGTTTTAAAATTTTAAAAGTAGCGGTATCGATTTGTTTCACATAATCAGATAAATTACTCAAATCGTGACAAATGAATGAGAAATTGGCTTTCTCTAATTTCACGCCTTTGATTCGGGCAATACGCTCTAACGCCTTTGTATTTGTAATATCACAACCCAACCCATAAACTGTATCAGTCGGATAGATTACTAAACCTCCCTCTTTCAATATCTTTACCACTTTAGCAATAGCCGATTCACTCGGTTTATCAGGGTATATTTTTATAAATTCAGCCATAGTTTGTGTTTTTTATTTTGTCACCTTGAGTGGTTTACCCAATAATCTCCAATTTTGCAAAACGCAATAACAATTTTTTAATACCTCCTACTTCAAAACGAATTTCCGCTTTTCGATCAGCACCCACACCTTCCATATTGATGACTTCACCTTTACCAAAACGCTCGTGCATTACAATATTCCCAGCTACTAATTTATTATCAAACAAATTAGCATTGCCCGAAGATGGCGCGTTTCCTGCTACAGGTTTTAATCGTCTAATTGGACTGTCCGGTTTAGGTTGGTTGTCGGTAATGTATTTAGGTGGCGTTCCTGAAACTGGTTTGGCCAAACGCAATTTGGACTTGTCCACATCGCCAAAAATATCACTATCAATCATCGGTTTGTAGCGGTAATTCGATTCGGCAGGCGTTAAATATTCTAAATATTGTCCGTCAATTTCTTCAATAAAACGAGAAGGTTCACTATCGGTTAATTTTCCCCAACGGTAACGCGATTGCGCATACGTTAAATACGCTTGATGTTCCGCACGAGTTAACGCCACATAAAACAAACGGCGTTCTTCTTCGAGTTCTGAACGGGTACTCATACTCATCGCACTTGGAAACAAATCTTCTTCCATTCCCACCACAAAAACGTGTGGAAACTCCAATCCTTTTGCCAAGTGAATCGTCATCAACGCCACACGGTCTTCATCGCTAGTATCTTTATCCAAATCAGTAGCCAAAGCCACATCTTCTAAAAATTCAGACAAAGCACCACGAGCGCCATCAATTTCTTTTTGACCTTCGGTAAAATCCTTGATACCATTAAGCAATTCCTCAATGTTTTGGATTTTAGCCATACCTTCGGGGGTAGCATCTTTTTTCAGTTCTTGTACCAAACCTGTTTTCTTTGCTACATGATCCGTAATGTAAAACGCATCTTGGTTTTCATTAATAATTTGAAAACTCTTAATCATGTTCACAAAATCGGTTAACTTTTGCTTGGTTCCCGAATTCAATTTCAAGTCGATTTTGCCAATGTTTTGCATCACTTCAAAAATCGAACGTTTGTAATGATTGGCAGCAATAGTCAATTTCTCAACAGTGGTATCCCCTATTCCTCTGGCGGGATAATTAATCACACGAATTAAGGCTTCTTCATCCTTTGGATTGATAACCAATCGCAAATAACACAAAACATCCTTGATTTCTTTTCTTTGGTAAAAAGAGAGTCCGCCGTAAATTCGGTACGGAATATCACGTTTACGCAAAGCATCTTCCATAGCACGAGATTGTGCATTGGTACGATACAAAATAGCAAATTGACCGTTTAGCATTTGGTTTTGCATCTTTTGTTCAAAAATCGTACTGGCTACAAAACGGCCTTCTTCGGCATCGGTCAAACTGCGGTGTACTTTTATTTTTGGACCAAAATCATTAGCGGTCCAAACAATTTTATCCAGTTTGGTTTTATTCTTATCGATAATGGTATTGGCCGCCTCAACAATATTTCGGGTCGAACGGTAATTTTGTTCCAAACGAAAGGTTTTCACATTGTCGTAATCCTTTTGGAAATTCAAAATATTGTTAATGTTGGCACCGCGAAAGGCGTAAATACTCTGCGCATCATCTCCCACTACACAAATGTTTTGAAATTTATCCGACAAAGCGCGAACAATCAAATACTGAGAATGATTGGTATCTTGGTACTCATCCACCAAAATATAACGGAAACGATTCTGGTATTTGGCTAATATTTCAGGGAAACGAGTGAGTAATTCATTCGTTTTCAATAACAAATCATCAAAATCCATCGCGCCTGCTTTGAAACAACGCTCGACATAATTTTGGTAAATTTCGCCCAAACGCGGTTTCTTAGACATCGCATCGGCTTCTTGTAATTCGGGATTATTGAAATAAGCCTTTACGGTAATTAAACTATTTTTATAGGTCGAAATTCGGCTCAACACCTGTTTGGGTTTGTAAATGTCCCGATCCAATTGCATTTCCTTAATAATCGAAGAAATTAAACGCACCGAGTCTTGTGAATCGTAAATGGTAAAATTTGACGGGTAGCCTAAATGTTCTGCCTCTGAACGCAAAATCCGAGCAAAAACCGAGTGAAAGGTTCCCATCCAAAGATTCTTAGCTTCACTGGCTCCCACAATAGACGCGATACGATTTTTCATTTCGCGAGCGGCTTTGTTGGTAAAGGTCAATGACAAAATATTAAATGCATCCAC
>CAZOHO010000088.1:0-8640 GCA_964579755.1 uncultured Flavobacterium sp. | reverse complement strand
GGACCACCTGATTATGAGTCAGGTGCTCTAACCAACTGAGCTATAGGACCGGTTAAGAGTCTGCAATATTACTACTATTTTTAATTTGCCACAACTATTTTTAAGGCAGTTTTAAAAAAACTAATTAATTCTATTTAGACCTTCAAGAAACCTATTGATTGTGAGGGTACTATTACGGAATCTCTTGACACAATTCAATTAAAACGCCGTTAGTACTTTTAGGGTGCAAGAATGCAACTAACTTATTATCGGCGCCTTTTTTAGGCGTTTCGTTCAATACCACAAAACCTTCTTGTTGAAGTCGGGCAATCTCAGACACAATATCCTCCACATCAAACGCAATATGATGAATTCCTTCGCCTTTTTTCTCGATAAACTTCGCTATTGGACTATCCGGATTAGTCGCTGCTAACAATTCGATTTTATTGGGTCCGTTCAAAAAAAAAGAAGTAGTTACGCCTTCACTTTCCACTACTTCGGCTTTGTAAGCGGGTGCGCCAAACAATTTTTCAAAAAGAGCGTTAGAAACATCTAAATCTTTTACTGCTATTCCAATATGTTCAATTTTTCTCATGGTATTGACTTCAATTATGGGTTAAAAATAGAGATTTTTAAACCAATTTCCGAATCCCAACCCTATAATATTTCGACAAAAAGTTTCCATTCCATTAAATATAGTTGTTATTTTGTGACATCAAATTTTTAATTCGTTATGGGGAAGACCTTTTTAAAATACAGCGCTGCTTTATTGCTCTTGATTTTGGCTAGTTGTGCCAAAAGAGGCAACATTACAGGCGGAGCAAAAGACACTATTGCACCCGTCTTAACCGCAAGTTTTCCTAAAAATTTTAGCACTGAATTTAAAGCCAATACCGTCAAACTAACTTTTAACGAATTCATCAAATTAAAAGACTTGAGAAAGCAACTCATTATTTCACCTCCCCTAAAAAATGAGCCGTTGATTTTGCCTGTAACCCCTAGTAAAATCATCACTATTAAAATTAATGACACCCTTCAGGACAATACTACTTACAGTTTTAACTTTGGGCAAAGTATGGCTGACAATAACGAAGGCAATCCCTACAATCAGTTCAAATACATTTTTTCAACTGGAAAAACTATTGATTCTTTAGCCATTGGCGGAAGAGTAAAAGATGCGTACCTCAAAGACGTGGAGTCCTTCGTTTCGGTAATGTTGTATGACGTCAACAAAAACTATAACGACTCGATTGTGTACAAGCAAATGCCGCGTTATGTTACCAATACCTTGGACAGTTTAAAGACCTTTCGCTTAGAAAATTTAAAAGCTGGAAAATACCTTTTGGTAGCGATGAAGGATTACAATTCTAACAATAAATTTGACCCTAAAAAAGACAAAATTGGATTTTACAAACAATTCATCTCTGTTCCAAATGACACTGTTTACGAACTCGAATTGTTCAAAGAAAACATCCCTTTTAAAGCATTCAAACCTACACAAGCTTCAGGAAACCGATTGCTTTTGGGCTACGAAGGAAATGTCAAATTAAAAGAAAACAGACCGAAAATTATGTTGAAAAATAAAAGTGAAATTTTGCCTTCTGTTATTACTCAACTTCCTAAAAAAGATTCACTACAGGTTTGGTATAAACCCATTAAAACAGATTCGCTGTCTATAGAAATTGCGCAAAACAAGTACCAAAAGAATTTTACTTTTAGAGTAAAAGATCAAAAAAAAGACACTTTAAATATTAAAATTGCCCAACAAGGAAGTTTAAGTCCGAAGGATTTTTTTACGTTAGAAAGCGCTACTCCTATTATAAAATTGGACAAAACTAAAATGAGTTTGGTCAACCAAAAATCAAAGCCTATTCCTTTTACTACTGATTACGATGAGTTTCAACAGCTATTGCGTTTGAATTTTAAAAGAGAGCCAGAAGAAGCATACGAATTCAAATTAATTCCAGGCGCTTTAACTGATTTTTTTGAAAAATCAAATGACAGTTTGGATTTTAAAATAAGCGCCAACTCTTTAGAAAGTTTCGGAAATTTAATTGTGAATCTTCAAAACGTAAAACGCTTTCCTGTAATAGTTGAATTAACAAACGAAAAAGGCGATGCTATAGTTACGGCATACACTGACAAAAATACGAGTTTGAATTTCAACCTAATACAACCCGCTAAATATACGTTGCGCGCGATTTATGACGACAACAAAAACACCATCTACGATCCTGGTAATTTTTTAGCAAAACAATATGCTGAAGAAGTAATTTATTTTTCGAAAGAAGTAGATGTACGTGCCAATTGGGATGTGGTTCAAGCGTTCGATCTGAGTATTCCTTACACTCCTGAACCGAAAAAGAAAAAGGTAAAAAAGAAAGCAGAAAACAAAAGAAAATAAACCAAAACTAAATTGGTTAATCTATTTCCATTCAAAAGTATCTTGATCATCCAAAAATCCTAATTTTGTTCGGGTTTGTCGCAAGGCTTCTTTATCCAATTGAGCATAAAAAACACCTTCTGTTTCTTGTGGTACAATCGCATAATTACCTAAAAAATCCACTACTTGAGAATGCCCAGAATAATCATAGTCTTTTTCGTCTTTCCCAACTCTGTTGACACCAATAGTATAACTCATATTTTCAACCGCGCGCGCTTTGAGTAACGTATCCCAAGCTTGTATTCGAATAGTAGGCCAATTCGCAATATATAAAAGCAGATCGTATTGCTCCACATTTCGGGCAAATACTGGGAAACGCAAATCATAGCAAATGAGCGGACAAATTTTCCATCCTCTGTATTCAATAATTAACTTCTGACTTCCTTTAGTGTAGCTTTTATCTTCTCCCGCAAGAGTAAACAAATGTCGTTTGTTATAATAGTGTATTTCTCCCGAAGGGAAAACAAATAGCAATCTATTGTAAAAATTTCCTTCCTCAATGATTACCAAGCTCCCTGTAATTGCGCAGTTTTTGGCTTTCGCCAAAGATTGCATCCACACTACCGTTTCGCCTTGCATGGTCTCGGCAACTCGTTCCGGCTGCATAGTAAACCCAGTGGTAAACATTTCGGGAAGTACAACCAAATCAGTATCCGATTCAAGAGTATTGATTTTTTGTTCAATATAGGCCCGATTCAATTTTGGGTCTTCCCAGACTAAAGGAATTTGGATTAAAGCTATCTTCATTGGATAAAAATACAAATTTTAATAGTGCTATATAAAAAAACGCATCCCAATTAAGGAATGCGTTTTTTTATTTAAAAGAATAGTAGATTACTTAACGCTTGCTACTAAATATTCTCTATTCAAACGAGCGATATTCTCTAAAGAGATGCCTTTTGGACATTCGATTTCACAAGCTCCTGTATTCGTACAGTTACCAAATCCTTCTTCGTCCATTTGGCGAACCATATTCAATACACGGTTAGTCGCTTCAACCTTACCTTGTGGTAATAATGCATATTGAGATACTTTAGCTCCAACGAAAAGCATCGCTGAACCATTTTTACAAGTAGCTACACACGCACCACAACCAATACAAGCTGCAGCTTCAAATGCTTTATCAGCATCATCTTTTGCAATTGGAGTGGCATTAGCGTCAATCGTATTTCCTGAAGTATTTACAGATACGAAACCTCCCGCTTGTTGAATTCTATCGAAAGAACTTCTGTCCACCACTAAATCTTTGATTACAGGGAACGCTCTACTTCTCCATGGTTCTACAAAGATAGTATCACCATCCTTGAACATACGCATATGCAATTGACAAGTAGTCACTCCTGAATCTGGTCCGTGAGCGCGTCCGTTAATGAATAACGAACACATTCCGCAAATTCCTTCACGACAGTCGTGATCAAATGCGATAGGTTCTTTTCTTTCGTTAATTAATTGCTCGTTCAATTGGTCTAACATTTCCAAAAATGAACTTGCCGTAGAAACCTCATTCAAAGTGTAGGTTTCTAATTGTCCTTTTGCTTTAGAGTCTTTTTGACGCCAAATTTTAAGGGTTATATTGATGTTTTTTGCTGAAGACATAATTTTATTATTTATAATTTCTAGCTGCAATTTTGATAAACTCGTATTTCAATTCTTCTTTATGAAGCTCAGATTGAGTGATGTCATCACCTTTATATTCCCAAGCGCCCACAAATGAGAAGTTTTCATCATCACGCAGTGTTTCTCCTTCTGCATCTTGATATTCTTCACGGAAGTGACCTCCACAAGATTCATTACGTTGTAAGGCATCCATTGCCATCAATTGACCCAAGTCAATAAAGTCAGCTACACGAAGTGCTTTCTCTAATTGTGGATTCAACTCATCGGCGCTACCTGGTACATTTACTTCTTTGTAGAATTCGGCTTTCAAAGCTGCAATTTCTTCAATCGCTGCTTTTAATCCTGCTTCGTTTCTACCCATACCCACTTTATTCCACATAATCAATCCCAAACGTTTGTGGAAATGATCCACAGATTTAGAACCTTTATTATTTAAGAATTGGTTGATGGTCTCTTTAACTCTATTTTCTGCTGCTTCAAATTCTGGCAAATCAGTTGAGATTTTTCCGGTACGAATATCATCTGCCAAATAATTTGAGATGGTATAAGGTAATACGAAATAACCGTCAGCCAAACCTTGCATCAAAGCCGAAGCTCCTAAACGGTTGGCTCCGTGATCTGAGAAGTTAGCTTCTCCGGCTACGAAACAACCTGGAATTGTAGATTGTAAGTTATAATCCACCCAAACTCCACCCATAGTGTAGTGCACTGCTGGATAGATTTTCATTGGCGTTTCGTATGGATTTTCATCGGTGATTTTTTGGTACATGGTAAACAAGTTACCGTACTTTTCTTTCAACCATTCTTTTCCTAAAGTAGTAATTTCTTCTGCTGTTGGGTGGTGATTCCCTTTGGCGAAAGCCGCTTGTTTTCCTTTGCTTTGAATCTCAGAAGAGAAATCCAAATAAACTCCTTCATTCGTATCGTTAGCCTCAATTCCTTTACCTTCGTCACATACTTCTTTGGCAGCTCTTGAAGCCACATCACGAGGTACTAAGTTTCCAAATGCAGGATATTTTCTTTCTAAGAAGTAATCTCTTTCTTCTTCAGCTAATTGAGTTGGTTTTAGTTTTCCAGCGCGAATTGCTTCGGCGTCTTCTTTTTTCTTTGGTACCCAAATACGACCTGAGTTACGTAATGACTCTGACATCAAGGTCAATTTGGCTTGGTTTGTCCCGTGAACTGGAATACAAGTTGGGTGAATTTGAACAAAACATGGGTTAGCAAATAAAGCCCCTTGTTTGTGAACTTTCCATCCTGCTGTTACGTTACTTCCCATCGCATTAGTAGATAGGAAATAAACGTTTCCATATCCTCCTGAAGCAATAACTACAGCATGAGCTGAATGTCTTTCAATTTCACCTGTAACCAAGTTACGAGCGATAATTCCACGAGCTTTTCCGTCTACTTTTACCAAGTCTAACATTTCGTGACGATTGAACATTTCAATACGTCCCAATCCAATTTGTCTTGACAAAGCAGAATAAGCTCCTAATAATAATTGTTGTCCGGTTTGACCTGCGGCATAAAACGTACGTTGTACTTGCGTTCCACCAAAAGAACGATTGTCTAACATTCCGCCATATTCTCTAGCAAAAGGAACTCCTTGTGCCACACATTGGTCAATAATATTTCCAGAAACCTCAGCTAAACGGTGAACGTTAGCCTCACGTGCTCTGTAATCTCCCCCTTTGATGGTATCGTAAAATAATCTATAGGTACTATCACCATCATTTTGATAGTTTTTTGCTGCGTTGATTCCCCCTTGTGCTGCAATAGAGTGCGCACGACGTGGTGAATCTTGGAAACAAAATGCTTTAACATTGTATCCCATTTCTGCAAGAGAAGCAGCAGCAGAGGAACCTGCTAAACCAGTACCAACAACGATAATATCAATTTTTGGTCTATTGTTTGGCGCTACTAATTTTAAATGGTCTTTATAATCAGTCCATTTCTGTGAAATGTGACCTTCTGGTATTTTAGAATCTAACTTCATAATATCTTCTGATGTTGATTATTTTAAGAAAAAGTGAATGTAAACTGGAATAATTGCAAACAAAATAGGAACAATAATTGCAAATGCCGCTCCGAATTTTTTGATTGCTGGAGTGTATTTTGGATTATTCAATCCTAACGATTGGAATGCACTTTGGAATCCGTGTAATAAATGAAATGCCAAAGTAATCATTGCAATTACATATAAAATGGTGGCAATCAATCCTGTTTTTGGATCTTTAAAGAACGCTACAGTAATTTTGTGTAAATCTTTGTATCCTTCTTTAATTTTAACATTGGCAGCAGCATCGAAGAATTCCGTTCTGTTTTCAATTTTAATCATTTGTTGATCTACCTGTGCTTTTGGAAGATATCCGCCATCAGTAGTCAAATAATACTCTTGTTGTTGTCCTGCTTGACCTATAGATATAGTTTGCAATGGCATGTTTTTGTCAAAATGCATTACAGCCCAAAAGTTGACCATGTGCGTTACAATAAAAACCAAAATGATCGTTCCTAAAACGGCCATATTTCTTGAAGAAAATGAGCTTGAAGAACCGTCAGTTTTTGCATAACCAATAGGCCTTGCTTTTCTGTTTTGAACAGTTAATAAAATTCCATCAATAGCGTGGAATAGAATAGAAATGTAAGTAAGATAAGATAGAATTTTTACGGCTGGGTTAGTCGTCATAAACAACGCATACTGATTGAAATGTAATGCATCGCTAAAAATTAATTGAAGATTCCCTGCTAAATGCCCCGACAGGAACAAACATAAAAATAAACCTGTAAAAGACATCCAATATTTCTTTGCAAGAGATGACTTTAGAATTGCAGATTTTGCCATAATAATTTGAATAAATTTTTATTAAATAGTGAGACAAAAATAGGAGAAATAGAATTCAACTACAACCTTTTCGTTGTTATTTATAATGATTTTAAAGTGTTTTAGCAAAAACCCTAATAATTCGTTAATAATCAAGTCTTGAAATTAAATTTACTTAAACAATTCCCAAAATAATCAGGATCAAAAATTCCTATTTATCAGCAGTGAAAATTCGATAAAATTATCGAATTACTATTTTTTATTTGGATTCATTCTAAAATCCGTAAAAATAACATGCAGCCTCATTTTATCATGTTAAAATAATTGCTAATCGAAGGGCTAATTTTAATTTTACTGATTCAAAATAAAAATGATGAAAACAGGAATTGACGCTATTGCTTTTGACGTTGCTCAACTACATTTACCTATAAAAACGTTGGCAAATGCCCGAAATATCGAACCCGAAAAACTAGAAAAAGGACTGGGATTGATCAAAATGACCTTGCCAGATGTTCACCAAGATACGGTTGTTTTTGGCGCCAATGCACTGACCAAATTAGTACTAGAATACCAAATCAATCTTAACGAAATTTCTAGAATTTATGTAGGTACCGAAAGTGCTATTGATAGCTCAAAACCAATTAGCTCATTTTTAATTGCTTTGATGGAACAAAAATTCGGAGACAATATTTTGGCCCATTGCGATGTAGTCGATTTTACTTTTGCCTGTATTGGTGGAGTAGATGCGTTACAAAACTGCTTGGATTTTGTACGACTCAATCCTACCAAAAAAGCCATTGTGGTCACCACTGATTTTGCTAAATACGATTTGAATTCAACAGGCGAATATACCCAAGGTGCGGGAGCCTTGGCGATGCTTGTTACTACCAATCCTAAAATAATTGCATTTGAAAACGAATGGGCAACGAGTACCAAAGGTGTTTTTGACTTCTTTAAACCGTACAGAACTCTTCCAAAAGAAGCCATCACGGGCAATAACTCCAACGATGCTTGGTTTGACAATTTAGAAGCCGAAATTGAAATTCACAAAGACCAACCCGTTTTTGATGGTCAATATTCCAATCAATGTTATATGGATCGTACGCGCAACGCTTACTTTTCATTGAAAAAAATCAAAAACACTAGCGAGACCCTTTACGATACTTGGGAAAGCATTATCATGCACTTACCTTATTCGTTTCAAGGACGCCGAATGCTTTCTGAAATTTATGCACTAGACGCCGATACCCCAATTCTTTCAGAAAATGAATCTTCAGCTGACTACCAAAATAAATTGAAAGAAGTCAGCAAATCAGAGGAATACCGTGCTTTTGTAACACAAAAATTACAGCCTGCCGAAATCGCTTCATCACTAATTGGGAATTTATACACGGGTTCCATTTTCATGGGATTCCTGTCTACTTTGGCGCATTTTACCAATACCAACGCACCAATTTCAGGAAAGAAATTTGGTTTCTTAGCCTACGGAAGTGGCTCAAAATCCAAAGTTTTTGAAGGGACTATTCAGCCCGATTGGCAATTGGCTGTAGCCAAAGCCCAACTGTTTGAAACATTGGAACAAAGCCATGAAATTGATTTTACGACTTACGAAAAACTGCATAAAAAAGAACAAAAACAAAGTGTTCGAACTCCTAAAAGCGAATGGATTTTAGATTGTATAGAAAATGAAAATCCAAATTTAATTGGTGCTAGATATTACAAATGGATTGATTAGATTTGTAATCTAATAAATTCTAATTCGTATGAAATACCATCCAAT
>CAZOHO010000087.1:0-8684 GCA_964579755.1 uncultured Flavobacterium sp. | reverse complement strand
ATTACTTTTTGATTTTTAGCAACAAAATCTTCCGTTTTAGAAGCAGTTTCGTCCAATTTTGAAAAAACACCAGCAGTGGTACTGTCTTTTTCATCAACCTGTACATCTTCTACAACTTCTTTAACTTCTTTTTCTTTCGGGGTTTTATATCCTCTTTTATTATAAGTGGCCATTTCAATTAAATTTAGTGAGTGGCAAAAATAAAATTTTTATTCAAATCTAAAAGGCATTTTATGGATATTTTTCAATAATTTGCGGGCAGTTTGAAAAAGCGCTCTAATAAAGCCCCATTCTTCATTCCAGCAAGACAAAAAATGTATTTAAAAAAGATTTCATTATTCAATTACAAGAACTTTTCTGAAGCTAATTTCGAGTTTGACACCAAAATCAATTGTTTTGTTGGAAAAAACGGAATCGGAAAAACCAATGTACTCGATGCAATTTACCATCTATCGTATGGAAAAAGCTATTTCAATCCACTTGCTGTACAAAATATCAAACACGGCGAAGAGTTTTTTGTCATTGATGCCGAATTAGAAAAAGAAAATCGTGCCGAACAAATTGTTTGCAGCCTGAAAAAAGGACAAAAGAAAATCTTAAAACGCAACGGAAAAGTCTACGACAAATTTTCGGACCACATTGGTTTTGTTCCCTTAGTAATTATTTCGCCAGCCGACAGGGATTTAATCATCGAAGGAAGCGAAACGCGACGTAAGTTCATGGACAGCGTCATTTCACAATTGGACGCGATTTATTTGCAACAGCTTATCCAATACCAAAAAGTAATCAGCCAGCGCAATGCTCTGTTGAAATACTTCGCCTTAAATCACGTCTTTGACAACGATACTTTATCCATATATGATGAACAACTCAACGGGTTTGCACAATCTATTTTTGAAAAACGAAAGTCGTTTATCAATGAGTTCATACCTATTTTCAACAAACATCACCAAGCAATAACCAATTCTCAAGAAACCGTTCAACTCGTGTATGAAAGTCATTTATTTGAAACGGATTTGGCAACGCTCTTACAAGAAAATATCAATAAAGATCGTGCTTTACAATATACTAGTGTTGGGATTCACAAAGACGATTTATCGTTTGAAATCGATGCACACCCCATCAAAAAATTTGGTTCGCAAGGCCAGCAAAAATCGTTTTTAATTGCCTTAAAATTAGCGCAATTTGAATTCTTAAAAAAACAAAGTGGCGTGAAACCCATCCTACTTTTTGATGATATTTTTGACAAATTAGATGAAAGTCGCGTAGCTAAAATTGTAGAAATGGTGAACAGCGACACTTTTGGACAACTCTTCATTTCTGATACTCACCCTGAACGAACAGAAACCATCGTTAAATCAACGCATCAGAGCTACAAAATTTTCAATTTATAACTTTTATTTAAGACGCTCATCAAAGTATCTGACGAAAAATTTACGTAAATTAGCGTATCACATTTCTAAAACAACTTGATCATGAAACTACAAAAAATAGCACTAGCACTACTTGTTTTTGTATTAGCTTCTTGCAACGGACAAACTCAAAAAAGCAGCAAACTAATCGACCCCGTCGCATTTAAAAAAGAAATAGCAGCTACGCCAAATGCTCAAATTTTAGACGTAAGAACTCCTGAAGAATACGCTTCGGAACATTTACAAAACGCTCAAAATGTAAATTGGCTAAGCCCTGATTTTGTAACCAATACTTCAAAATACGATAAATCAAAACCTATTTTTGTGTATTGCAAAAGTGGAAGAAGAAGCCATCTTGCAGCTGAAAAATTAGCCGAATTAGGTTTTACCAACATCATCGAACTGGAAGGCGGAATTCTTAAATGGACATCTGAAGGCTTATCTAAACCCGACGAAAAAAGAATAGGCATCACACAAAAAGAATATGTCGACTTGTTGAATTCGGATAAAAAAGTACTCATTGATTTTTATGCCGAGTGGTGTGCGCCTTGTAAAAAAATGACACCTTATCTTTTGAAAATGCAAAAAGAATTAGGAGATAAAATGGTTATTATTCGTCTAGATGCTGATCAGAATAAAAGCCTACTTTCAGAAATGAAAATAAGTGAATTGCCTACTTTATTATTATATGAAAACAAGCAACTAAAATGGCAACATTCCGGTTACATCAGCGAATCCGATTTGAAAAAACAATTCTAAAAAACACTCTATGTTATCCAAAGACAGCCTACAATTTTTAGATGATTTAAAAGCCAACAACAATAGAGAATGGTTTTTAGACAACAAAAAAAGATACGAGACATTCAAAAAAGACTACCAACAATTAGTAGGCAATTTTCTAGATGCCATGAAACCTTTAGATCCTTCACTCGAACTATTAGAAGTTAAAAATTGTACGTTTAGAATCAATCGGGATATTCGTTTCTCAAAAGACAAAACACCTTATAAATCACATGTTGGAGTTTGGCTTTCATCAGGTAGTAAAGGGAACAATCGTTCCGGCTACTACGTTCATATCGAAAGAAACAAAAGCTTTATTGCGGGTGGATTTTATTGCCCTGAAGCAGACGATTTAAAAAAAGTCCGTAAAGAAATTGCCTTTTTTTATGATGATTTAGAAGCCATCCTACAAGAGAAAAATTTCAAAAAAGAGTTTGGCGATTTTGACCGAAACGAATCAAGTGTGTTAAAAAATCCGCCTCGTGGATACGAAAAAGACCATCCCGCTATTGAGTTTTTAAAATTAAAAAGTTTTGAAGCCAGTCAGAAATTCGACATTTCAGAAGTCTTGAAAAAAGATTTTGTCGCTACAATGTCCAAAAAATTAATCGCTTTAAAACCTTTGAACGATTTTATCAATCGCGCGGTAACTACTGACGAATTTTAATTCGTATTTTTGAACTTTCAAAACGCATATTATTCCATGACGCTACAATCTAATTTTTCTCTAAAAAACTACAATACTTTTGGCATTGAAGCCAAAGCAAAACAATTCACTGCGGTACATTCGTTAGCAGAGTTGAAAACCGTCTTAGTTGAAAACCCAACAGAGAAAAAATTTATTCTAGGAGGCGGAAGCAATATGCTTTTGACCCAAGACATTGATGCTTTAGTCATTCATATCGATTTGAAAGGCAAAAAAATCATTGAAGAAAATGACGATTTTGTATGGGTCGAAAGTCAGGCGGGTGAAAACTGGCATGAATTTGTACTTTGGACTATTGACCAAAATTTTGGTGGATTAGAAAACATGTCGCTGATTCCTGGTAACGTAGGAACTACTCCAGTACAAAACATTGGTGCTTATGGTGCCGAAATCAAAGATCACTTTGTTTCTTGCCTAGCAATGGCTATTGCTAATCAAGAAATGAGAACGTTTCAAAATGAGGAATGTCATTTTGGTTACCGAGAAAGCATTTTCAAAAATGAAGTTAAAGACCAATACATCATCACTTCTGTAGTTTTTAAATTGACCAAACGCCATCATAAAATAAACACTTCCTATGGTGACATTTTAGGCGAATTGGAGAAAAACAACATCCAAAACCCTAGTCTAAAAGACGTGAGTAATGCCGTAATTGCCATTCGTCAAAGTAAATTACCCGACCCTAAAGAATTAGGAAATAGTGGTAGCTTCTTCAAAAATCCTATTGTCTTAAAATCAGATTTTGAGAAAATTCACCAACAATTTCCTGACATGAAATACTTCGAAGTTTCAGCCACCGAAGTCAAAGTACCTGCAGGCTGGTTAATTGAACAAGCGGGTTTCAAAGGCAAACGTTTTGGCGATGCAGGCGTACATAAAAACCAAGCCTTGGTCTTAGTCAATTATGGAAATGCTTCTGGACAAGAAATTTTGGCCGTATCCAAAAATATTCAAGACACTGTTTTTAGTACTTTCGGCATTCATATCGAAGCAGAAGTCAATGTGATCTAACAACTAACGTTTCTATTGAAGTTAACCAATTAAAAGGTAAAATAGCTTTCAAAAAATACTATTTATACTTTTAAATTTTACAATTGTATTCATACCTTTGCACTCGATTTTAAAAGACAATTTCCCCATGCTTATACTGCTGTACATTTTTATTGCCTTAGCTGCTATTCAATTGGTTTACTATTTAGGCATTTTTGGAAAATTTGCTTTTGCAAAAGCACAAAAAATTACACCCAAAAGAATTCCTATTTCGGTAATCGTTTGTGCCAAAAATGAAGAAGAAAATGTAGCCAATTATATTCCGCTTTTAGCCGAACAAAATTACCCTGATTTTGAAATCGTTTTGATTGACGATGCTTCGGGCGATAATACATTAGAAATTTTCGAACAATTTGAAAAGCAATACCCTAATGTTCGTTTGGTAAAAGTAGAGAATAACGAAGCTTTTTGGGGCAACAAAAAATACGCCCTGACTCTAGGAATAAAAGCAGCCAAAAAAGAATACCTTCTTTTCACTGATGCCGATTGTTATCCTACATCAAAAGATTGGATTACCGCTATGAGTTCGCAATTTACCATGCAAAAAACAATCGTATTGGGTTATGGTAAATATGAAAAAATAGCCAATTCATTCTTAAATAAAATTATCCGATTTGAAAATGTATTGAACACCATTCAATATTTTTCTTGGGCTAAATTAGGGCAACCCTATATGGGAGTGGGTCGTAATATGGCATATAAAAAAGAGGAATTCTTTAATGTAAATGGTTTTATTGAGCACATGCAAATTCGTACAGGCGACGATGAATTATTCATCAATCAAGCGGCAAACGGTAAAAACACCACTATTGCCTATACTCCTGAAAGTTTCTCATATTCGAAACCAAAGACTACTTTTTCTGCCTTTTTCAATCAAAAAAGAAGACAAATTGCCACCGCTAATTACTTTAAATCAATAGACCAATTGCGATTAGGGATTTTTTACGGTTCCCAATTGTTATTTATCTTAATGGCAGCTATTTTGTTAGCATTTCAGTTGGAGTGGATTATCGTTTTAAGCATTTTTGTAGTGCGTTATTTGGTGGCTTGGACTGTAGTCGGATTTTCAGCTGGAAAATTAAAAGAAAACGATATTAAATTGTGGTTCCCTGTCGTTGAAATTGTGCTTATCTTTACGCAAGTGAATGCATATTTTACCAATTTATTCTCAAAACCAATCCATTGGAAATAACCCAACAAATAGAAAAAGCAAAACAAGGCGATCAAACTGCCTTTACTTTTCTATTGGATTATTATTGGAATGAAGTTTTTGCCTTTATGCTAATTCGTACTGAAAATGAAACGGATGCCGAAGACATCACCATCGAAACCTTCTCTAAAGCTTTCGACAAAATCAGCACCTATAATAACGAATTTCAGTTCAATACGTGGTTGATTGCTATCGCCAAAAACGGACATATCGATTTATTGCGCAAAAGAAAATCAAGTCTCTTTGTTGAAATTACCGAAGACGAAGACCAAAAAGCACATAATGTAGCCGACACGACGCCTTCTGTAGAAGACAAATTAATCACAGAACAAAACCTTTCGCAATTATTGAAATTCATCAAAGAATTGAAACCGCATTACCAAGAAGTCATTCAAATGAGGTATTTTCAAGAAATGAGCTATCAAGAAATAGCCAACAAAATTGACGAACCGCTCAGCAATGTGAAAATTAAAATTTTGAGAGCCAAAAAATTATTGGCCGAAATCATTCAAAAAGGAAAATAATACGAACGCTATTTTTTAACTTTTGTTAATCCAAAATAAGGATATCCAACTCAACTACATTCCTTATATTTGTAACCGAAAAATTGATTGTATGGAAACTGTTTTAGAAAATAAATTACCTACGTCTAAACCCAAATGGTTGCGTGTAAAATTACCTATTGGTCAAAAATACACGGAATTGAGAGGTTTAGTAGACAAATACAGCCTGAACACCATTTGTACCTCCGGAAGTTGTCCAAACATGGGCGAATGCTGGGGAGAAGGTACTGCAACCTTTATGATTTTGGGTAATATTTGTACGCGTTCTTGTGGTTTTTGCGGGGTGAAAACAGGACGTCCAGAAACAGTCGATTGGGACGAGCCTGAAAAAGTAGCCCGTTCTATTAAAATTATGAACATCAAACATGCGGTTATCACTAGTGTGGATCGAGATGATTTAAAAGATGGTGGTTCTATCATTTGGATAGAAACAGTAAAAGCCATCCGAAGAATGAACCCGAACACGACCTTAGAAACCTTAATTCCAGATTTTCAAGGCATCGAGAGAAACTTAGACCGCATCGTAGAAGCCAATCCTGAAGTAGTTTCACATAATATTGAAACCGTACGCCGCTTAACGCGTGAAGTGCGCATACAAGCCAAATACGATCGTAGTATGGAAGTATTGCGTTACTTGAAAGAAAAAGGAATCAACAGAACCAAATCTGGTATTATGCTTGGTTTAGGCGAAGAAGAGGAAGAAGTGATGCAAACACTTCGTGACTTACGCGCTGCCAATGTGGATGTGGTAACCATTGGTCAATACCTGCAACCAAGTAAAAAACATTTACCAGTAAAAGAATACATCACGCCTGAACAATTCGAAAAATACGAAAAATACGGATTGGAATTGGGTTTCCGTCATGTAGAAAGTGGCGCTTTAGTTCGCTCTTCGTACAAGGCACAAAAACACATTCTTTAAACGATATACTTATACTTTGAAAATCAGAATTGCTATCAATGGTTTTGGAAGAATTGGTCGAAATCTTTTTCGATTGCTCCTTAGTCATCCTCAAATAGAAGTGGTTGCCATCAATGACATTGCCGATACAAAAACGATGGCACATTTGGTAAAATACGATAGCATTCATGGGGTTTTACCTGTTGAAGTCAGCTCAAATGATACCGGAATTATAGTAAACGGCAAGCACATTCTTTTCTCCCATGAAAAAAGCATTGCTAATTTGGATTGGAAAAGTCTAGCCATTGACTATGTCATTGAATCGACCGGGAAATACAAGACGTTTGACGAACTCAACGCCCATATTTTGGCTGGAGCCAAAAAAGTAATTCTATCGGCACCCTCTGAAGTAGACACTATTAAAACCGTAGTTTTAGGAGTAAACGAATCGATACTTGACGGAAGTGAAACCATCATTTCTAACGCGAGTTGCACGACCAACAATGCGGCACCAATGATTCAAATCATTGACCAATTGTGCGGCATTGAACAAGCATACATCACAACTATTCATTCATTTACCACCGACCAAAGTCTACACGACCAACCTCATAAAGACTTACGCCGTGCGCGTGGCGCCAGTCAATCAATAGTACCAACCACAACTGGAGCAGCCAAAGCCTTGACTAAAATTTTCACGCATTTAGAAAATAAAATGGGAGGTTGTGGTATTCGTGTTCCCGTTCCTGATGGCTCCTTAACTGATATTACCTTTAATGTAAAACGAGCGATAACTATTGAAGAAATCAATGCGGCTTTCCAATTGGCATCACAAACTACTCTAAAAGGAATAGTAGCCTATACCGAAGATCCAATTGTTTCTGTAGATGTAATTGGCAATACCCATTCGTGTGTTTTTGACGCACAACTCACCTCTGTGATTGACAAAATGGTAAAAGTAGTAGGCTGGTATGACAATGAAATTGGCTATTCTTCCCGATTGATTGATTTGATTTTGTATACCAACAATAAAAAAGTATAATTTATTTTTTCAAATAGTCCAATACTGCCGAATCAAATTCATTTGAATCAACCATCAACGAAGTGCGAATGGGCAAATAATACAATTGATCTTTCAACTCCGAATCTTTCAAACGAACATAATCTTTTTCAGTTGTCACAATTAACTTATCACCTGCTTGTTGTTTAATTTGTTGGATATCACTTTCCGTAAAATGATGATGATCGGGATAGGTCAAACAAATAGATTCCGAGTTTTTTAAGTAATCAAAAAACGAGTCAGGTTTTGCAATTCCTGCTACGAGAACACAAGCTGTTTGCTGAATAGTTGTCACTGGAACAGAAGCTGTTTTTGAAAACACAAAATCATCATAAACTATACTGCTAAAATAAACAGGGGCTTTAGCATATTGCTTTATTTTCTGCTTAATTAGATATTGTTGTTCTTCAGAAAGTGTTGTTGGGCATTTGGTTACTACAATTACATCTGCTCTTTGAGCGCCACTACTTGATTCTCTTAAATTACCCGTAGGCAATAGAAAATCATCTGCAAATAAATCATCGTAAGCTGTAAGTAAAATATAAAAACCCGCTTTAACTTTGCGGTGTTGAAAAGCATCATCCAATAAGATAACTTGAGGCGGGTGGCTTTGCGCCAATAACTGCTCAATACCATTTTTCCTATCGGCATCTACTGCTACTTGAATTAACGGAAATTTTTGGTAAAATTGATACGGTTCATCGCCTAAGGTTTCAGCTGTAGCATTGGCATTAGCCAAAACAAATCCTTTTGACTTTCTTTTATAACCTCTACTCAAAGTGGCTATTGTGTAACGTTCAGAAAGTAGCCGAATCAAATATTCTATCTGTGGTGTTTTGCCTGTTCCGCCCACACTCAAATTACCCACGACAATAATAGGAAGTTCAAAAGAATACGATGCTAAGATGCTTTTGTCAAACAAAAAATTGCGAATACTCGTGATGAAACCATACAGAATGGCAAAAGGGAATAGTATTTTTCGGAAAAGATTCATGGTACGAA
>CAZOHO010000086.1:0-8712 GCA_964579755.1 uncultured Flavobacterium sp. | reverse complement strand
AAATATACTGACCATTTTGACAATAGCCAACTAATTCGTCCTGAATAAATTGCAATACTTTTTCTTTTACATGATTTGGATAAAGAACATGAACATTAGCACCAGCATCTAGCGTAAAGCAAACAGGAATTTTAGTTTCATTTCTAAATTGCCAAATGCGATTGATAATCTCTAATGTGTTGGGTTTCATTAAGATGAAATACGGCATCGAAGTCATCATCATAGCGTGTAGTGTCAAGGCTTCACTCTCAACAATAGCAATGAATTGTTCTAAATCCCCTGATTCAAAAATTGAAATCAGATGGTCTAAATTTTCATGTGCTTGTGCAAATCGCCTTTCGGCAAAAGGATGATTGTGCATTAAATCGTGACCTACAGTACTCGAAACTTGTTTTTTGCCTTTGTCTACTAAAAGAATAGTGTCTTGGTAATTTTTGAAATTATCATGAATAGTGTGTGGGAATTCAACTCCAAATAAATCTGAACTTCCAGGAATATTCGCTTGGGTACCCCAAACAACTACTTGTCCTTTTACACTTCGGCAAGCACTGCCAGATCCTAAACGCGCTAAAAAAGAAGCTTTTTGGTAAAAATAGTCTTCGTTCATTGCGGGATTTAATTCCTTTTCTAAACTCATTAAGTTCATAGCTAAAGCTGCCATTCCCGACGCAGAAGATGCAATTCCAGAACTGTGCGGAAAAGTATTTTGAGTGTCAATCGTAAAATGATAGTCTTTTAAAAAAGGTAAATAGGGTTCAATTCGCTCTAAAAATTTCTGAATTTTTGGTTTAAAATCTTCCTTTGGTTTTCCTTCAAAAAGTAAATCAAAAGAAAAATTCGATTGGTCTGCATTTTGTCTTTTGGCAAAAGTCAATTGCGTAATTGTTTTGCAATTATTTAAGGTAAAACTCACCGAAGGATTCGCTGGTACTTGATTTTCTTTTTTGCCCCAATATTTTACCAATGCAATATTACTTGGCGCACTCCATTGGAAAATACCTTGTTCAATAGAATTTGTATAGGGACTTGGAATAAAATCGTTTGCTGTTACCATGAATGAAAATTTTAGCAAAGATACTTTTTTTGATGAATTGCTTTTGGGTTTATTTTAGCTATTGAATAGAAAGTTTTTAAGTAAATTTGATTCTAAATAAAAAGTAAAATGAATAAAGTTTCTCGTATTGCAATAGTTGTAGTGATTTGTTTGGTAGTTGGGTATGTTTCCGGAATGGTTACACGTGCCGCTATAACCACTTGGTATCCTACTTTGGTAAAACCTAGTTTTAATCCGCCCAATTGGATTTTTGCACCCGTTTGGACTTCTTTGTATATTATGATGGGAATTGCAGCTGGATTAGTTTGGAATCAAATTGCATTAAAGAGAGAAGCGGTTACCAAAGCCTTACAATTTTTCACCATACAATTGGTTTTGAATGCGCTTTGGTCTTATTTGTTTTTTGGATTGCACAATCCAATGTTGGCAACTATCGAAGTAGTTTTGCTATGGCTTATGATTTTTGAAACCTATTCTCAGTTTGCCAAAATCAACAAAACGGCTAGTTATTTAATGCTGCCTTATTTGGCTTGGGTGAGTTTTGCTTCGGTATTAACGGCTAGTATTTGGTGGTTGAATCGTTAGTTGGGATTCAATTTCTACTTGTATTAAGTGTTCTACGAGTTGTTTGTATTTATTCCAAAATAGTTTTAAAAAGTAGAAGGTATAGAATACAAAAGGTATTTTAAAAAAATTCCAATAATTGAAGTCGGAATTTCTTGAAAAATTTAAAAATGCTCCGGTGATTATACATCCTGCGGTAACAATTAAAATTTTAGACTTGATTGGCTTGTTTAATTGTTTGATGATTTTTTGAAGGGTTTTGTTGATTTCCCATTCTACAAATTGTTCGGAGTTATTTTTTAAAAATTGAATGTGTTTTAAAAGTAAGTATTGGTATACACTATTCTGAAAATTGAAACTACTCACAATTAAAAGCAATGTCAAATAGCCCATTTTATTCCAATCGAATACATCTTGAATCCCTGCTAATTCTATTAGTATGGTGACAAAGCCGATACTTGAGGTTACCAAAAATAATATTCCCGAAAAGTATAATGCTATTTGGCAATTTACTATTCTGGTTCTTAAGGGCTTGTCTTTGGTGATTAATAGAGGTCTGTAACTATTGATTAGTTGGATTCGGGCAGTAATGGTATTCATGGGTAAGATTGGGGGAGTGGGTGATTAAGTTATTTTAATTAATAGTCAATGGAAAAATCATTATGGTATCTTTAAATACCCCATTTTTGTGGGCTGGGTGCCATCTAAGACTTTTATGAAAAACTTTTTTTGCGTCTTTTTCTAACTGAACATCATTCCCTTCAATTAGTTCTATATTATTTACAAAACCATTTGAATCAACATTAAATTGAATTTTTAATCTTCCGTGAAAATTTCCAAGGGAAAGATTTTTGGCTACAAAAGCATAAAATTTTTCTATACCTCCTTCATATAAGGGCTGAATATCTGAAAAGGAATTAAAATAATTCGAAAGGGCCTCATCAATTTCAGTTCCGTCGATACCAACTAAGGTTCTGCTAGCATCTTCATTTATTAAGAATTTTGCTTTAGTTGAGATAGAATCTGTGATTATTAATAGTTCATTTAATTGATTGTTGTATGAAGCGACTAATTTTTTGTCTTTATAGTATTTAGTTTCAGACACATATTTTCCGTCTAAAAATTCCGTTACTATTTCAATGTCCTTATTTTTACTAGTTAATTTCCAAACGCCTGTTTTTTGATTTTCCTTATTGAATTTGTTGATTTTTTCATTTTGACCAATAGAAATTAAAGAAAAAAATAAAGTTAATAACGTAATAGTTTTTTTCATTGGATTAGTTTTTTCAAAACTACAAACCTTTTAGTTTAAATCAAAATAATTTTAAATTAATAGGTTTTAATTTTAAATTATAAGTAAAAAAATAATTATATAATGGCGCTTGCAACTATAAAACCACTGGTCCAGGCATTTTGGAAATTGAATCCTCCAGTTATAGCATCAATATTGACAATTTCACCTGCAAAATAGAGGTTAGGGTGCAATTTGCTTTCCATAGTTTTGAAATTGATTTCTTTTAAATCAATTCCGCCCGCAGTGACAAATTCTTCTTTAAAAGTACTTTTGCCATTGACGTGAAATAGACCTTTTGTGAGTTGGTTTGTCAAGTTTTGCAATTGGATTTTCGATAAATCAGCCCATTTGGTTTCGTTGCTAATTCCTGAGGCTAAAACTAAACTTTCCCATAATCTATTTTGTAATTCAAATGGTGATTTTTTGGAGACCGTTTTCTTAGCATGTTCTTGTTTGAGCTCTTTCAAAAGCATTTCTGCTTCCTCAGATTCGATTTCATTAAGCCAATTGACTTCTATTCTAAATTGGTAGTTTTTATCGTGTAAGATTCGCGCTCCCCAAGCAGATAATTTTAATATAGCTGGACCACTCATTCCCCAATGGGTAATTAATAAAGGTCCTGTCGATTCTAGTTTTGTGTCTTTAACTTTGACAGTTGCTTGAGTCGCAATACCAGGCAATTCCTTAATTCTAGAATCTTTGATATTAAAGGTAAATAGGGAAGGGACAGGGGGGACAATGGCGTGTCCAAACGTATGTAATAAATCCCAAATTTTCGGATTGCTTCCTGTAGCTAAAATGAGTTTTTCGGCTAAGAAGCTTTCGGATTGAGTATCTATTTTCCAATAATTTCCTACCGAGCCTTCGGTATTGAAAATTGATTGAACACTTTGTCCCGTTAAAATGGTTATGCCTAATTGATGACTGGCATTTAAAAAACAATCGATGATGGTTTGAGAAGAATTGGAAACGGGAAACATTCTGCCATCGTCCTCAATTTTCAGTTCGACTCCGTGTTTTTCAAACCATTCAATTGTGTCCCCAGAGCAAAATTGATGAAATGGACCACGCAATTCTTTTTCGCCCCTAGGATAGAATTTGACCAATTCGTTGGGTTCAAAACAAGCGTGGGTAACATTGCAACGTCCTCCTCCTGAGATACGAACTTTGGAAAGCACTTCTTTTCCCCGTTCTAAAATCGCGACTTTAAGTTTTGGATTGCGCTCAACAATGTTGATAGCCGAAAAAAATCCAGCAGCACCACCTCCCACAATTAGTATGTCAAAGTCTTGATTCATTTTTTGTATTTGAATGACAAAGTTAAGAATAAAAAAACGCCTTTATTGCTAAAGGCGTTGCTATAATTTGAACGGATATTATTTTTTCAATTCCAAAAGAACCAAATCAAATTCCGAATCAATTGTTACTTTTCCATTAACAACAACCGTTTCTTTTCCAGAATAAGCATCTTTTACTTTGGCTCCGTTTTGGAAGATAATTCCAGTCGAAATTGTTTTTTTGCCTTTGGCTAAATCCAGTCCAATAACTACTTGATCGCTGTAATTTTCTTTAGAATAACTACGACTAAATACATACGGTTTAGCAGTTATTTTTTGGTGAACTCCAGCGCCAACTGATGGATGATTTTTTCTAAACTGACCTAATTTTTGCCAGTGTGCTAGTGTTTTTTGAGTAGATGGGTCATTTTTAATATCGTCCCAATTCATGAATGAACGCAAAGTTGCATCGCCTTTTGTGCCATCAATTACTAAGTTTCTAGCCGATTCATCTCCATAATATACTTGTGCCGTACCTGGAGTCAGTAATAATTTTGTAGCGCTTTCAAAGGTTTTTTCTCTCTTACCATCAAAAGGTGTCGAGTCATCATGAGATGAAACATAATTTAATACGCCAAATCCTTTTAATTCTTTTTGCAATGTATTTGAGTAGTATGAGAACAAACTTTCATAGTCTTTTTTAGCTTCATTTTTAAATTCGAAATTGATTAAACTATTGAATCCATTGTCAAAATAATTTACTTTTTTGTCACCAAAATCATAGTATAAACCACCGCTAATGTTGTAACCAGACACTTCACCTGTGGTGTAAAACGCATTGTTGTCCAAAACTTTTCTTGGATTGTTTTTCTTCCAATCCGTAAAGGTATAATCACATTGTTTTTTGAATTCAGCCCAAACACCTTCTTCAAGATGTTTTGTTGTATCAGCGCGATATCCATCAATTCCATATTCAGTAATGTAATCTGTCAGCCATTTGATGATGTAATATTTGGGCGCTCTTGGGTAGCCTGTACGGGCAAAGAAAGCATCTAATTCTTTTACTTCTTGTTCGTAACGACCTTCTTTTTTCCATTTCTCTACTAAAGCAGCAGGCAAACCCACGTTTTGTTCACTCTCAGTTAGAATATCTGGAAGATTGGCTACTAAGGTACAAGCGGTTGTGTTTTTGTAATTTTTATAATCACAAGCAGGAGTAGTTCTTACCCAATTTTCTGGCCAAACGGCATCTTGTGGTGTAATAGGACCGGTGTGATTTATTACTCCGTCAAAGACAATACGAATTCCATGTTGGTGTGCTTTTTCAACCATATTTTTCACCTCTTCAGCAGTTCCAAAGTTAGGATCGAAAGCTGTCCAATCTTTTGTCCAATAGCCATGAAATCCATAACTGAAACCAGTTCCTTCATCCGTTCCATCGTGAATTTGTTCAACTAAAGGTGTCATCCAAATGGCATTGATTCCCAATTGGTCAAAATAGCCTTCCTCAATTTTTTGCGTGATTCCTTTAACATCGCCACCCATAAATCCGCGGAGTTTACCCGTTTCTTTATTTCGATTGTAATGGATGTCATTGCTCGGATCTCCGTTATTAAAACGATCAGTCAATAAGAAGTACAAATTGGCGCCTTCCCATACAAAAGGAGTGGTAGTCGTTTCTTTATTTTGAGCTTGTGTTTCATTTGTCGAAATGAAAACAGCCAAAAGAGCTAGTAATATAATATTTTTTCTCATAGTGTTGATTATTTAAGTTCCAATATCAACGCTGATTTAGCCTCGATACTAATGTTGTTTTTGATGTTGATGGTTTGTCCGGAAATTACATCTTTTCCAGTTGAATAGTGTTGCGTATTTTCTTTAAAACGAGAAACGTTAATGTCTTGTTTTTCATCCGAATTGTTGATGATTACCATTACACTTTCAGAATCATTGTATCTAAAGTAAGTATAGACGTTGTTTTCTGGCACATAATGAGTAGTTTTTCCAGTGTGAATGACTGATTTTTCTTTTCTCCAATTGAATAATTTGGCAGTAAAATCAAAAAATTGTTGTTGCTCTTTGGTACGACCTTCATTAGAAAAAGCATTGTTGGAATCGCCTTTCCATCCGCCTGGGAAATCCCTACGAATATCACCATCCCCAACATTTTTATCCCCTTTCATTCCAATTTCAGAACCATAATACAATTGTGGAATTCCTCGAATGGTAGCCACTAAACTCATCGCCATTTGGTATTTTTTGAAATCCCCTTGGTAGATTTGGTTGAAGCGGTTGGTATCATGATTTTCGGCAAAAACTAAGATGTTGTTTGTATTTGGATACAAGAAATCATTGGTGAAATTTTCATACACTTTTATTATTCCTTTGTCCCAATTGGCTTTACTTTCGTTGAAAACGCCTCCGCCAATAGCATCGTGTAGCGTAAAATCCATTACGGAAGGAAGGTTAGAATTGTAGCTTTGAATGGCACCAATTTTACTGTCTTTTTGCCAATAGGCCATTTGAGCTTGATCGTGCATCCAAACTTCTCCTACGATATTGAAATGTGGATATTCGTCTGTAATGGCTTTGGTCCAAGTTGCAATTCCTTTTTTGTCACAATATGAATAGGTGTCCACTCGAAAACCATCTAAGTCGGCATATTCAATCCACCAAATCGCATTTTGAATTAAATAATTTAACACCAAAGGATTCGTTTGGTTCAAATCAGGCATGGATTTGACAAACCATCCATCCATACACATTGTAGCATCTGTTTTGGAAGCATTTGGATCAAATTGAGAAGTCATTCGGTAATTGGTTTGTTTAAAACCAGGGAATTGATGAATCCAATCGTAAGTAGGCAAATCATTCATCATCCAATGTTGGTATCCCCAATGGTTGGTCACATAATCCATGATATTTTTCATGCCGCGTTGGTGTAATTCGCCACTCAATCGAACATAATCTTCATTGGTTCCAAAACGGGAATCGATTTTGTACACATCGGATTGACCGTAAGTATGATACGATCCTCTTTCGTCATTGTCTTCGCAAAGTGGGGTAGGCCAAAGTGCGGTAGCCCCCAATGACTTGATGTAGTCCAGGTTTTTGATAATTCCTTCTATATCACCTCCGTGGCGTCCGTCTTTATTAGCACGATTGGCTTTTTCAATCGTTTCTTGGGTACTGTCATTGTTGGAATTGCCATTAGCAAAACGATCTGGCATCAATAAATAAATCATATCCGAACTGTCAAAACCTTTGCGAAAGCGTGAATTTTCTCTTCTGGATTTCAAGCTATAAGGCTTTGTAAACCCTACTTTTTTATTTTTTGAAAAAGAAAAAATAAGTTCTTGCGCCGCTATATTTTTGGTATCAATAGTTACAAAAAGATAGTTTGGGTTTTCCGTTTTTTGAATGGTTTTAATGATTACTCCATTGGAAACCGTTACCTCGTTTTGAGCAATATTTTTCCCATAGAACATAATTTGCACTTCTGATAGATTCATGTCGGCATACCAAAAAGGAGGTTCAACTCGGTCTATTTGAGCAAATGCAAATGTTGTAGTCAATAATAAAAAGAGTAATTTTTTCATAGAAGTAACATTTATTTTTTTAATAAAAATTGCAAAGGAATATGTAACCGTTCTGCCCACGATTTCTCAGAATGGTCTTTCCCTTCAAAAAATTGGGTAGACCAATTGGCGTTGGTAAAATTTTTTTTCTGCATCAGTGCATCTACTTTTTTCTGTAAATCGGGGTACAAAGCATCTAGTGTTTTGTTACCGTAATCAAAATAGATTGTATGTGTTTTTGGGTTAGGTAAATGTAAATCCATATAGTTGATGAAAGCATCTGGAATAGGATTGTTTTGAGTGCTAAATGTTCCCGGCCAATGGGTAGAAATACAAGCTGCCCCTCCAAAAACTTCCGGATATTCGCAGATAGCATACATGGAGATTAGTCCGCCCATACTTGAACCCGCAATTACAGTATTTTCTCTGTTTTTAAAAGTAGAAAAATGGTTGTCGATGTAGGGTTTTAATTCAGTTACTAAGAATTTCAAATACAAATCAGAAATGGGTTGAAAGATTTCTTTCGTTCTTCCTGTTTTTTGTAATTGAGCCGTTATCGTGTCTTTTTGAGTTGGATTCAAACTTTCATAGGGCTTTTGCGGAAAATATTCGGGATGCCGTTTTTGTCCATTATTCCAAATACCCACCACAATAAAAGGTTTGGTTTTTCCTTCTTGGATCAATTTACCAGCTACTTCATCCACTTCCCAAGATTGCTTGTTCCAAGTTGTTGCTGCGTCGTATAACATATTACCATCGTGCATGTATAAGACCGCATATTTTTGAGTATTGGAATACCCATCCGGTAGCCAAACATCAACATTTCTCGAATCCACATAGTTGGATTTGAAGTTTTCAAGTCGTTGTATAGTACCTATATTCACTTTCGGTACCTGCCCAAAAGCAATGGATGTTAGTAATAAAAAGAAGACTTTCTTCATAGCG
>CAZOHO010000085.1:0-8825 GCA_964579755.1 uncultured Flavobacterium sp. | reverse complement strand
CCAATGAAAATTTTGAATTCAATCCGGTGATGAATACCCGCCAAGAACAAATGGGTGAAGTAGTTGTGACGGCTAAGGATAACAAACGAATTCAAGGGATTACCTCAATTACACCTGAAGTATTACGTAAAATTCCAGGTGCTAATGCAGGAGTTGAAAATATTTTAAAAACCTTAGCAGGAGTCAATTCCAATAGTGAATTGAGTACGCAATATGCTGTTCGCGGTGGAAATTATGATGAGAATTTGGTCTATGTTAACGAAATTGAAGTCTATCGTCCTTTTTTAATTCGTTCAGGACAGCAAGAAGGATTGAGTTTTACGAATACCGATTTGGTTCAAAATGTAGATTTTTCTGCGGGAGGATTTCAAGCCAAATACGGAGATAAATTGTCTTCGGTTTTGGATATTACCTACCGAAAACCAACTGCTTTCGGAGCCAATTTCGAAGGAAGTTTTCTGGGTGGCAGTATGGCTTTTGATGCCATTTCCAAAAATAAAAAATGGTCTGCCGTTACAGGGGTGCGTTACCGAAATAATAGTCTTTTGGTGAAAAGTCAAGAAACTCAAACGAATTACACACCTACCTTTGCCGATATTCAAACCAATATTAATTATCAGGCTTCCGCCAAATGGCAATGGAGTTTTTTAGGTAACATTTCGAAAAACAACTACCAATATCAACCCTTGACCCGCCAAACTAATTTTGGAACTTTATCCCAACCCATGGCACTTTTGGTGTATTATGAAGGGCAAGAAAAAGATCAGTATGCTACTTATTTTGGAGCTTTAAAAACCACTTTTAGACCGAACGACAATTTTAATTTGAAATTTATTGGTTCATTGTATCATACAACTGAACAAGAGAATTTTGATATTTTGGCACAATACCGTTTGGGTGAAGTGGATGCCAATGTTGCCTCTGAAACTTACGGAAAGGTATCCTATACCCAAGGTATCGGTTCGCAGTTGAATCACGCCCGAAATAATCTGGATGCTTTAATTGCCAATATCGAATTGAAAGGGTTTCACGATTGGAAGAAAAGCCAATTGGATTGGGGTGTTAAATACACTCGCGAATCTATTCGAGATCGAGTAGTGGAGTGGGAGGTAATCGACTCGGCTGGGTTTTCTATTCCGCCACCTATTGTCTTACCTCAAAAAAACGAGCCGTATTCGGTTTATACTGGCCCACTTGTTCCGTATCAAAATGTGCGTGCGACTAATTTTACTACCATTAATAGATTTTCGGGTTTTGTTCAATGGAATTCAAAAAGTACCATAGGAGCGACTAAGGTGTGGTACAATGCAGGATTGCGTTTTCATACTTGGGAAGTGTCAGGAACTAACGAATTAGGTAAATCGCAGTTCGTTTGGAGTCCGCGTGCGCAAATTTCCATTCAACCCAATTGGGAAAAAGATATGGTGTTCCGACTTTCAAGCGGACTGTACTACCAGCCTCCTTTTTATAGAGAATTGCGTGGTACCGATGGCGCAGTACAACCGAATGTAAAAGCACAGCAATCTTTTCATTTAGTTTTGGCAAATGATTACAATTTTAAGATGTGGAATCGTCCCTTTAAATTGCTTTCTGAACTCTATTATAAATCCATGTCGGATGTGAATACGTATACGATTGATAATGTCCGGATTCGGTATGCAGCGAATAATTTGGCGAAAGCCTATGCTCAGGGATTCGATATTCGTTTGAATGGAGAATTTGTGCCTGGGGCAGAATCATGGTTTAGTTTTGGCTATTTGAAAACAGAAGAGAACAGCGAAAATAAAGGCTATATCGCTCGACCAACGGATCAACTATTGAAATTCGGATTGTTATTTCAAGATTATATGCCCACTATTCCCAGTATGAAAGTGTATTTGAATTTAGTCTATAATACAGGATTGCCAGGAGGTTCTCCTTCCTATGCCGACCCGTATTTTTACCAAAATAGATTACGAGATTATCGACGTGCCGATGTTGGATTTTCTAAAATTTTGATTGGCAATAAAAATAATTCAATTAAAAATAATTGGTTGGGAAATTTCAAAGAATTGGCTGTGGGTGTAGAGCTATTTAATCTTTTTAATAATCAAAATGCTATTACCAATACTTGGGTTCGCGATGTGTATTCGAAAAATCAATACGCTATTCCGAATTATATGACTACACGCGTATTTAATATTAAATTGACGACTAAGTTGTAGCCTGAATTAAATTAGGATATCGCTTTCTAAATCCGATTTTTCAATTTCAATATCAAAACCTAATTTGGAAACCAATTGGATCACTAAGTTTTTGTACCAGTTTTCTGATTTAGGGTGAATGTAGATTTTATCAATCAGTTGGCTGATATCCACATTGATTTTAATGCCATCATTGATGTTGATTTTAGTATCAGAAGTGTCAGAGATGATACGGACTTCACGTTCGTATTGAAAACTTTTTCGTTTGAATAAAAAGGGGAAAAACATATCGTCAAACGGAATGTATTCTTTTTTGTAATCAATATAATTGACTTGCCCGATGTATTGCTTTAAGTTTTTTTCGGGTTCCAATGCTTTTTGCAATCGTCCAATAGTAGATTGTATAGCCAAACCTTCGCTATTTTGTGTAAAAATTTGCCACATAGCAAACGATTCGTATTCGTTGATGTGCCAACTGCTGATAGCTACTTTTTCGCGATGGGTTTTGTAGTAATTTAAAAACTCAGGATTGTTAATCGCTAATTTTTTAATTTCTTCATAAGTAGGTTCGCTAAAAGTACCTTCGTATTGATCTTCAAATTTATCGGAACGCGACATGAATAATTTTTGTGACAGCAGCAAATCCAAGAATTTAGACAAATCCAAGTATTTCCAAACGATAGTATCTGGATCTTCAGGGAGTTTGATATTTGGATTGTTGAGGTACATGTTTATTCTAGCGATTGCATACTAACGAGCTTATTGTACGTTCCGTTCAAGGCAATTAATTCTTCGTGTGTGCCTTGTTCTACAATTCTACCTTTTTGCATTACCACAATTTTGTTGGCTTTTTGGATGGTAGAAAGACGGTGAGCAATCACAATCGAAGTTCGGTTTTGCATCATGTTTTCGAGAGCTACTTGTACAAATTTTTCACTTTCGGTATCCAATGCCGAAGTGGCTTCGTCCAAAATCATAATCGGTGGGTTTTTCAACACCGCTCGTGCAATCGAAAGACGTTGTTTTTGACCACCGGATAATTTATTTCCGCTATCGCCAATATTGGTATGAATGCCGTTGGGTAACTCTTTTACAAATTCGTAAGCATTGGCAATTTTAAGTGCTTCGACAATTTCTTCATCGGTAGCATCTTCTTTGCCTAAAGCGATATTAGCTCTGATGCTATCATTAAATAAGATACTATCCTGAGTAACCAATCCGATTAATCCTCGAAGCGACTGTAAATTCAATTGTTTAATATCAGTTCCGTCAATTTGGATGGTACCTTCGTTTACATCATAAAAACGAGTTAGTAAATTAGCAATCGTACTTTTTCCGCTGCCGGATTGACCTACTAGCGCTACGGTTTGTCCTTTGACTACTTCCAAAGAAAAATCTTTTAATACATTTTCGTCTTCGTATTTGAAGTTGATGTTGGCGATTTCAATTTTAGAGTCGAATGTGTCTTTTACAACGGCTTCGTTATGATTGGTAATTGCATTGTCAATTTCCAATACTTCAAAAACACGTTTAGCAGCAGCTAATCCATTTTTTACTGCATAAGACGCTTTGGAAATGTTTTTTGCAGGAGTCAAGATGTTGTAAGAAAGTAGCATGTATACTAAGAACAAAGAACCTTCTAATGTTTTGTCAACTAGAACTAAGTTACCACCGTACCATAATAGAGTAGCAATGGTTACAATTCCCATGAACTCACTCATGGGTGAAGCCAAGTTATTTTTGTTACCTATGCTGTTGGAAAGTTTTAGTAATCTATTGATAGAATCATCAAAACGTTTTTTGAATTGACTCTCGGCATTGTAGCTTTTAACGACTTTCAGTCCGCCTAAACTTTCTTCGACCAATGAAATGAAATAACCACTTTCTTGTTGCGCGCGCGTAGATTTTGATTTTAAACTTTTTCCAATTTTTGAAATAATGAATCCCGAAACAGGAATAAATACAAAAACAAATAGCGTTAGATTTACGCTAATATTGAGCATGGCAATTATGGTAAACACAATTGTTAAAGGCTCTTTTACAATGAGTTCTAAAATGGAAAAAAAGGAGTTTTGTACCTCATTTACATCCCCAAGCATACGTGCCATGATATCGCCTTTTCTTTTTTCAGAATAGTAGGAGATAGGCAAGTCGATGATTTTGTAGTACATCTTTTGTCTTAAATCGCGCAACACCCCATTTTTTAGATGAGTAATATGATAAGAAGCGAGATAATTGAAAAGGTTTTTCAATAAAAAGGTTACAATAACCAAAACGACAGCCAGCAACAAGGCAAACTGAGGTCCTTGCTTTTGGTTCAAATCGGATATAGTGAAGAACAACCAATCTTTTCCGAATTGTCCTATGTCTTGAATTCCTGTATAAGTAGGTTCTGTACTAACAGCAGCACTTTTTTTGAACAACACCTCTAACAACGGAAACATCGTTATCATAGAGAGCGTACTAAATAAAGCATACAAAATGTTATAAATCACATTCCAGATGATATGCGATTTATAAGGTTTGGTATAAGGAATTAATTTGGTTAGATTTTGATCCATTTAGTTCAACTGCATTGCTGCGATTATATTTTTAATTTTTTGATCTAGTTCAGCTTCTACTGCTTTGAAATTTTCGACTTTATCCAAAGTGGTATTGACACTAAAGTAGAATTTTATTTTTGGTTCTGTTCCACTTGGACGGGCACAAATTTTAGAGCCGTCTTCTAAATAGTAGATTAACACATTCGATTTTGGAATTGCAATTGGCTCGATTTCGTTAGTGATTCGGTTTAATGAAGTTGAATTTTCATAATCATCGATACCTACTACACGTTGTCCATTGATCTCATCTACAGGATTTTCGCGCAAGTCAATCATCATTTGGTTGATTTCGGCTAAACCATCAATTCCTTTTTTGGTTAACGAAATTAAATGCTCTTTGTAGCAACCAAAGTCAACATACAAATTCAATAATTCTTGATAAAGCGAACTTCCTGAGGCTTTTGCCAAAGCAGCAATTTCGCAAACCAAAAGTGAAGCGCCTACTGCATCTTTATCACGAACTGCATCGCCTACCATAAACCCGAAACTTTCTTCTCCACCACCAATGAATTTCTGGTTAGGGAAGTCTTTAATCATTTTAGCAATCCATTTGAAACCAGTCAAACCTACTTTGCACTCAATTCCATAAGCGGATGCTAATTCGAGCATCATAGGAGTAGAAACAATAGTCGAACCTACGAATTCAGTTCCTGTAATCTTATCGGCGCGTTTCCATTGTTCCAATAAAAATGCCGTCATGATAATCATTGTTTGATTACCATTCAATAATATCATTTTACCTTCAGTATTTCTAACAGCTACTCCTAAACGATCTGAATCAGGGTCAGTTCCAATTACAATATCTGCCTGAGTAGCCTCTGCTAATTGCATTGCCATTGTCAACGCCTCAGGTTCTTCTGGGTTGGGAGATTTTACGGTTGGAAAATCACCATTAGGTTCTGCTTGTTCTTTTACAATATTTACTTGTGTGTATCCGGCTTGTGCCAAAACGGTTGGAATCGATTTGATCGAAGTACCGTGCAATGAGGTGTACACGATTTTTAAATTTTCTTTGGCAACCGCAGGTGTTGTTTTAAAACTGGCGTTTTCAATAGTCGATTGATGAAAAGCAGCATCGACTTCTTCGCCTATATATTGAATTAAGCTTTGGTTCGCTTCAAATTTAATTTCGTCATAATTCAACGCTTCAATTAACTGGATAATTTCGCCGTCTTGTGGTGGTACTAATTGTCCGCCATCTTGCCAATATACTTTGTATCCGTTGTATTCCGGTGGATTGTGAGAAGCAGTTAACACAATTCCTGCGTGACAATTTAAGTGTTTTACTGTGAATGATAATTCAGGAGTTGTGCGTAATTCTGAAAATAAGAATACTTGAATTCCATTGGCAGAAAATACATCAGCCACCACTTTGGCTAAAGTATCGCTGTTGTGACGGCAATCGTAAGCAATAGCTACACGTAAATTTTCGCCAGGAAATACTTTTTTCAAATAATTAGACAAACCTTGAGTGTTCTTTCCTAAAGTGTATTGGTTAATACGGTTAGTTCCTACACCCATAACACCACGCATTCCGCCTGTTCCAAATTCTAAATTCTTATAGAAACTTTCTTCTAACTCCTTTGGAGCTGAGGTCATCATTTCTCGGATAGTGCTTTGAGTTGCTGAGTCAAAATTTGGCGAAAGCCATTCGTTTACTTTGTCTAAAATAGTTTGTTTAATTTCCATTTTGTCTATTATTTGGTATAACCAATCTTTTTTCGTTCTTGTTGCATTTGATTTTGTTGCTTGGAATCCATCAAATGATTTAATGCTTTATAAATATCTGGACCCGAGCCTTAAGGCGAACAGTCGTAGCAAATTGTTGTTCAATTTCCGTTACTCTTTTTGTTAATTCTTCATACGTTAGTGCGAATTTTCGAAGTGAAACAAAACTTCGCATGATGGCAATGTTAATCTCAATAGCTCTTTCATTATTCAATACGCTTGAAAGCATAGCGACACCTTGCTCTGTAAAAACGAAGGGTAAATATTTTGAATGTTGGCCTCTTCCGACTTTTAAGGTCACAATTTGTGACCTTAAAGAAATCCATTCTTCTTCGGTTAATTCAAACATAAAATCCTCAGGAAATCTATTGCTATTCCTTCGTACCGCTTGTTTTAAAACTTTAGTACTCGTTTCGTACAATTCAGCTAAATCAAAATCAAATAGTACTTTGTGACCTCTAATTTCGATAATTTTTTGGGTAATGATTTGGGATTTGGGCATGGTTTACTCTTATAAAAAATTTAGTTCACTTGCGACTTTATAACGTCCTTCATTGCTTTTGGTTCGTAAAATAATTTCGCCTAAAAAGCCAGCAAGGAATAATTGTGTACCAATAATCATAGTAGTCAACGCGATATAAAACAGGGGATTTTCAGTTACCAACATAGGATGAAAACCAGCATACAAACGGTATAATTTGATACCAATGATTAATCCAGTAGACAAAAACCCGATGATGAACATCAATACACCTGCCGCACCAAAAAAGTGCATAGGGCGTTTTCCGTAACGAGATAAAAACCAAATCGTAATTAAATCCAAGAATCCATTAATGAATCGGCTCATGCCAAATTTAGATTCGCCGTATTTTCTGGCTTGGTGTTGTACTACTTTTTCGCCAATTTTATTGAAACCTGCATTTTTAGCTAAAACAGGTATGTAGCGATGCATTTCGCCCGAAACTTCCACGTTTTTCACCACCACATTTTTGTAGGCTTTTAGACCGCAATTAAAATCATTCAAATACACGCCTGAAGTTTTTCGGGCGGCCCAGTTGAATAATTTGGATGGTAAATTTTTAGCCATTACCGAATCGTAGCGCTTCTTTTTCCAACCTGAAACCAAATCAAAATTACCATTGGTAATCATATCATACAATCCTGGAATTTCTTCTGGGCTGTCTTGTAAATCAGCATCCATAGTAATAATAACATCGCCTTGGGCTTTGGCAAAACCAGCATGCAAGGCTTGCGATTTACCGAAGTTTTTCATGAAACGAATGCCCTTTACGTGTGGATTTTCGTGAGCAAATTGTTCAATACACTGCCAAGAATTATCGGTACTTCCATCGTCAAGAAAGATAATTTCGTAAGTGTAATTGTGCGTTTGCATCACTTTGATAATCCAAGCGTACAATTCGTTCAGTGATTCCTCTTCGTTCAGAAGCGGGATAAGTATGGATAGATTCATTTAAAATTATTCTTGAGATTTGCTTTTGAAAAATGCAGCTATTATTAAACCAATAATCGAACTAAAAACAAGACTTGAAAGAGAACCTTTAATTAAACCTGTTGTTGAATATGGGTTGTTTTCTTTCATGTTTGCAATAGCTTCATTGATTGCTGCGGCAGGAGTGTTAAATTTTTGCATTGTTTCTACTGCACTTTTAATTGTTAGTTCTTTTACAGTGTCTTGAGCTGATGGGTCGATTACATTGAACAACAAAATGTTAAATGTAGTTCCAATTAATATTCCAATCAAACTACAGATGAAATAGGTAGTAAATGCTTCTTTAAAGCTAAAATGACCATTTAATTCCTTTTTTGTTTTTGAAAGTAAAACAATAGATATGATTAAATAAAAAGCGATACTCGATAATCCTAACCACAGCGACGTAAATAGATTTATGTTGACAGCATAAATGGTGGCTGTAAATACTGCTGAAAAAACACCGGTTAGTATCCCATAAGTTACTCCATTTCTTTTAATAATTTCGTTTATCATGATATAGAAGTTTTAAAATTAATCTACAAATATAGCAATTCCCAATTTATTTGCTGCTAAAAATCGCGATTTAGCGATGGATAAAAAAAGTCATTCAAAGATTTGTTTATTGAAAAATAAGTGTAAATTTGCAAACTCAAAATAATAATGTAAAAACAAAAAGTTATAATTGGTTTATACCTTTTCTGTTAGAAGAAAAGCTTCAAAGCACGATTATAATTGAAACTAATAAAAAAGAATTACGATGAAAAAAGGTGTACACCCAGAAAATTACAGATTAGTTGCTTTTAAAGACATGTCAAATGA
>CAZOHO010000084.1:0-8876 GCA_964579755.1 uncultured Flavobacterium sp. | reverse complement strand
CGGGTATTCTAGCCCCGATAGTAGCAAGCTACCTTGTAGCGCGGATAGCGGGTTAGTTATTTGATACATATTTGATTGTTCTGGTTTCTTCAGAACTCTTTAAAAATTTACCTTGGGAAATATCAAAAAAAACTTTCCTGACCCAATTACCAAATTTATCATATTTAATTTCCACCTTATATTTAGATGATTGAATTATGTCTCCATGTTCATTTATAATATCTCCATTTTCACCTTTAGTTGATTCAATTTTGGTAATTTGAGAATTCAAAATTTCGCCCAAGTTATTAAAATAGCTAATAGTTACTTCGTTCTTATTATAGTCATCACAGCGGTTTCTTTTCCAATTATTTCATTTCTAACTATACCGGTAAGTTCAATTGGATTGCCTTTTTCGTTATTTAAAATATTTGTTTGTCGAATATTATTTCCACTCTGATTTTTATCAATGATCTTTGTCAAAAAACCATTTATATCATATTCATACGTAGTGATTTCCATTGTATGACCTATTAATGGATGCCAATTTTCAAATTTTCTAGCAATATTTCTCACCCCTGTGCTATCATATATTCTTGTTAACCGCTGTTTTAAAACACTATTTTCATCATATCTAAGTTCCAATAAGTCCTTATTCTGGTTATTGTATTGAGTAATATTTTTTACTTTCTCTATTCCTTTTGAATTGTAAAAGGTAATATTGGTAATAGTTTCAGTTACTAATTTGTCTGAATTAAAATTATCTATTTTACCAAAGTTTAGTGCTGTAAGAATACTTTGTGAGTAAATATTAAGATTTACAAAAAATAAAGTCAATAGAACTAATTTTCTCATTTATTTATGGTTTGAGGTAAATTGATAACAACTTTTTATGCAATATAAAGTTCCCTACTAAAAAAAGGATATCTCGTATACTGCTAATTTATAAAAATTAGTGATGACAATCAAATTTTAAAAAGCAACTTCGGTTGCTTTTTTTGTACTGAAAAATAAACGCGTATTCTAGCCCCGATAGTAGCAAGCTACCTTGTAGCGCGGATAGCGGGACAGCACGGGTGGAGAAATTAAAAACAACTGCTCCTAAATAAGTTTTGAATCACTGTGACAATTGTTACTGACTGGCTAGGATATCCCTTCTACTTTTGCTTCATCAATTAGAAAATAATTATGAAGACAGTACAGGTACTAGCATTAGTAGGGAGTTTGGCTTTTTCCGGTTTAGGATTTAGTCAAGATACCTTAGCTATTTCTAAAAAAGAAATTGGGCAAAAAGCACTGGAGAAGAACTTGCAAATCCAAATTGCCCATCAAAATTATAAATCGGCTCAGGCTGATTTTAGACAATCGAATGCGTTGTTTTTACCGAGTGTTTCGGCTTCGCACACGGCCATTTCAACTACCAATCCTTTGATGGCTTTTGGATCTAAATTGAATCAGGAAATTTTGACACCTTCTGATTTTGACCCCAATCTATTGAACAATCCCGCTACAACTAAAAATTTTGCTACCAAAATTGAGGTGCTGCAACCTTTAATTAATGTAGATGGAATGTACGGCAGACAGGCCGCCAAATCTAAAATGGAAGCCTTTCAATTACAAACAGAAAGAACCCAAGACTATTTAACATTGGAAGTCAATAAAACTTTCATGCAGTTGCAACTGGCGTACAAAGCGGTGGCGGTTTTGACCAAAGCGAATCAAACAGCAGATGCCAATTTAAAATTGATTACCAATTATTTCAATCAGGGTATTTTACAAAAAACCGATTTGTTATCGGTACAAGTACGTGTGAACGAAATTAAAAACCAATTGCAATATGCCAAAACTAATGTGCAAAACGCATCGGATTATTTGGCTTTTTTGTTGAATGAAAATAATACCAACAAAGTTTACAAACCTATAGAAACGTTGGACAACAGCATTGCGATTGAAACGGTAAATACAACTCTTTCTGGCAACAGAAAAGACATTCTAGCCCTAGACAAAGCAACTCAGGCTTATGAAAAAATGGTATTGTCTAACAAAATGAGTTTCTTGCCTAGATTGAATGCTTTTGGAAGCTACGAATTGTACGATACAGCTTTGTTAGGTACCAAAGCCAAAGGATATGTAGTGGGTGCGCAATTGTCTTGGTCAGTTTTTGACGGTTTCAAAAGCATTGGAAAATTAGAAAAAGCCCAAGCCGATTTTCAAAAGTCAACTTTAGAAAGTCAACAATACAAAGCCCAAAGTCAGCTAGAACTCAACAAAACCAATCGCCAATTGAAAGATGCCGAGAACAAAGTAAACTTATCCAAATTGGCTTTTGACCAATCGCAAGAAGCGTATCGTATTCGTTCCAATCGTTTTACACAAGGATTAGAAAAAACAACCGATTTGTTGCAATCAGAAACCTTAATGGCTCAAAAAGAATTGGAGTTTTTACAAGCCGTATTCGAGTATAATTTCACGAAAGAATATCTACAGTTTTTAACGAAATAAAAAGTAATTAATAGAAGTAACACGATTTTTAAAATTTTCAAAATTTCTTCAGTCGGTGTTGCATGAATAAATAAAACCATCAAAACATGAAAAAGACAATAGCGATCCTAACCCTTTCGACCTTCGCATTTCTATCCTGCGGAAAAGAAAAACAAGCAGTAACCAATAATGAACCTGCTATAGCAGTACAATTAAGTGCAGTTGGTGCCACAAACAGTGGTCAATTCGTAACCGCAAGCGGAAAAATTGAAGCCGAAAACAGTGCTAATTTAAGTACCCGAATGATGGGATATGTAACCAAAGTTCATGTCAAAGTGGGACAACACGTTAATGCAGGACAACTTTTGGTAAGCATCAATAGTTCGGATTTACAAGCAAAAAGAGCCCAAGTAGAAGCAGCGGTTTTGCAAGCTACGGCAGGCTATAACAATGCTAAAAAAGACTACGATCGTTTTACCAATTTGTTCAAACAACAAAGTGCATCTCAAAAAGAATTAGACGATATGACGGCACGTTACGAAATGGCGAAAGCAGGTTTAGAAGGGGCTAAACAAATGCGTAACGAAGTACAAGCGCAATTTTCATACTCGAATATAACAGCACCTTTTTCGGGAGAAGTGACGAATACGTTCGTTAAAGAAGGCGATATGGCCAATCCTGGAATGCCATTAGTAAGTGTTGAAGGCGCTTCGCGTTTGCAAGTAACGGCGATGGTGGCTGAGAGTGACATTAATAGTATTCATAAAGGAATGCCGGTTACGGTTTTGGTAAAATCAACTAACACAACATTGAATGGTGAAGTTGCCGAACTGAGCTTGTCTGCTAAAAATACAGGGGGACAGTATTTGGTAAAAATCAATTTAGCCAAAACGTCAAGTAAGATTCTTTCGGGCATGTTTGTGAATGTACAATTCCCAATCGAGAATAAAACGCAATCGACTGAAAAAACAACGGCGGTTTTGGTGCCTCAATCGGCTTTGGTACACCAAGGTCAATTGACAGGGATTTATACCGTTGGGACAGGAAATGTGGCTATTCTAAGATGGTTACGCATAGGAAAAGTTATGGGTGACCAAGTAGAAGTTTTTTCAGGCCTTTCGACTAACGAGCAATACATTGTTTCGGCAGAAGGGAAACTATTTAATGGCGCTAAAATTCAATGGTCTAATTAAACAATTCAACAATTTGAAAAATTTCATTGTATGTAATTCATTTTCAAATTATTCCATTTTCACATTTATAAATTAATATTATGCAAGAAGGTATATCAGGTAAAATAGCCCATTTTTTCATCAACTCAAAATTGACCATTTTGTTGATGGTGGCGTTGATGATTATTGGGGTTTACAGTTCGTTTTTAATTCCAAGGGAAGAAGAACCGCAAATTAATGTGCCAATGGCCGACATTATGGTGGGGTATCCAGGGGCTACTCCTGCCGAAGTAGAAAGCCGTGTAGCCAAGCCATTAGAAAAAATAATTTCGAATATCAAAGGAGTAGAACACGTTCACACGATGGCAATGAACGGTCAAGCAATGTTGATTGTACAGTTTTATGTAGGTCAAGATGTGGAGCGTTCGTATGTAAAATTGTACGACGAATTAGCGAAACACGAAAATATGTTTCCGCAAGGGGTGTACAAACCCATGGTAAAGACCCGTTCTATTGATGATGTGCCGATGTTGGGTATCACGCTTTGGAGTGATAAACAAGACGATTTTCAGTTACGTCAAATAGCTGAGGAGGTTACTTCAGAAATCGAAAAAGTAAAAGATGTTGCAATTACCAAAGAAATAGGTGGAAGCAATCGCGAACTAAAAGTGATTTTGGACAAAGATAAAATGGCCGAAAATGGCGTGGATGCTTTGGGAATCATGCAAATGATTCAAGCCAATAATGGTAGTTCACAATCAGGAGCTTTTGTAGAAAACGACCAGGAATATTTGTTGAAAACGGGGCAATTTCTAGAAAATGCAGACGATGTTGAGAATTTGGTAGTTGGTGTCAATCGCAACATGCCGGTTTATTTGAAACAAGTGGCCAAAGTACAAGACGGAGCCGCTACGCCTCGAAGTTATGTGTCTTTAGGTTTTGGCAAAGCCAATGAAAAATTCAAAACAGCTCCTTCAGAATATCCTGCGGTAACTATTGCGGTTGGAAAAGTGAAAGGTGCTGATGCGATGAAAATTTCGGAGAAAATTATTGAAAAAATAGATCGTTTAAAACAAACCATTATTACAGATGATGTTCATGTAGAAGTAACGCGTAATTATGGAGAAACAGCCTCAGATAAAGTGGGTGAATTATTAATGCACCTTGGAATTGCCATTATCGCTGTAACGGTTTTAGTAATGTTAGCGATGGGCTGGCGTGGTGGATTGGTCGTGTTTTTCTCCGTACCGCTTACATTTGCCTTGACCTTATTTGCCTATTATTTATTGGGTTATACACTAAACAGAATTACACTTTTTGCCTTGGTTTTTGTGGTGGGAATTGTAGTAGATGATAGTATTATCATTGCAGAGAACATGCACCGCCATTTTAAAATGAAGCGACTGCCTTTCAAACAAGCGGCGATTTATGCCATTAACGAAGTGGGAAATCCAACTATTTTGGCCACTTTCACGGTAATTGCTGCGATTTTACCAATGGCTTTCGTATCTGGAATGATGGGGCCGTATATGAGTCCGATGCCCATTGGAGCTTCCATCGCAATGTTGTTATCGCTGTTTGTAGCGTTGACGGTTACACCATATTTAGGATACCATTTGTTGCAAGAAAAAGAGGAGCAAGAGCACAAAGAAGCCGCAGGGATGGATACCAGTTGGATTTATAAAATGTACAATAAATTTGAGCGTCCGTTTTTAGATAGCAGTCCAAAAAGAAGAATGCTTTTGGCTCTTACTGTGGTATTGTTGTTTGGTTCGGTTTTGATGTTTTTTACCAAATCGGTAGTAGTTAAAATGCTGCCTTTTGATAACAAAAATGAATTCCAAGTGGTGATTGATATGCCAGAGGGAACTACTTTAGAACGAACTTCGGCAGTAACAAGAGAGATTGCACAGTATTTGGCAACCAAACCAGAAGTGGTAAATTACCAAAACTACATTGGAACTTCGGCACCAATTACTTTCAATGGATTAGTACGCCATTACGATTTGCGTGGCGGAAGTAATATGGCGGATATTCAAGTGAATTTATTGCATAAAGAAGAACGTGATTTACAAAGTCATGATATTGCTAAAGCAATGCGTCCTGAAATTCAGAAAATTGCTAAAAAATACGGAGCCAATGTAAAACTAATCGAAGTGCCACCTGGACCACCGGTATTGTCCACTTTGGTAGCCGAAATTTATGGGCCTAATTACCAAGAACAAATCAAAGTGGCAGACCAAGTGAAAACCATTTTGAAAAATAACTCAGACGTGGTCGACACCGATTGGATGGTAGAAGACAACCAAACCGAATACCGTTTACAAGTGGACAAAGAAAAAGCTATGTTAAACGGAATTGCTCCACAGCAAGTGGTGGGTAATCTAACGTATTTGATGAAAGAATATCCAGTCTCTAATTTGTATGACGAAAATTCGAATGATAATGTAGGAATTGTGCTTTCGCTTGATGACAAAGACAAAACCAGCTTGAAAGAGATTCAGAATTTGAAAATCAAAGGTAGTCAAGGTAATATGGTGGCGGTAAGTGATTTGGTTAAAGTGGTACAAGATACCCTACCAAAAACTATTTACAGAAAAGATCAAAAACGTGTGGTATATGTTACTGCAGATATGGCGGGAACTTTAGAAAGTCCAGTATATGCTATTTTGGGGATGAATGAAAAATTAGCCAAAATAAAAGTGCCAGCGGGTTACAAAGTAAATGAATTGTACATGGAGCAACCCACAGATGAAAGCGATTTTACCGTTAAATGGGATGGAGAATGGCAAATTACGTTAGAAGTTTTCCGTGATTTAGGAGTCGCATTTATGGTAGTGATTGTAATTATCTACATGTTGATTGTGGGCTGGTTCCAAAACTTTAAAACCCCAATGGTAATGATGTTGGCGATTCCACTTTCGTTAATCGGAATTGTGTTAGGACACTGGTTGTTGAACGCCTATTTTACGGCTACTTCATTCATTGGAATGATTGCTTTGGCAGGAGTTATGGTGCGAAATTCGGTTTTGCTGATTGATTTTATCGAAATCCGTTTGAACGATGGCGTTGCATTAAAACAAGCAATTATAGAAGCGGGAGCTGTTAGAACTACACCAATTTTATTAACGACAGGTGCAGTAGTAATTGGAGCATCGATTATTTTATTTGATCCAATTTTCCAAGGCTTAGCGATTTCGTTAGTGGCAGGAGCTATTGTTTCAACCATCTTGACATTAATTGTTGTGCCTTTGATTTACTACATCACCGAGCGTAAAAAATGGGAAAAATAAAAGGGTTGTTTCAGGTTGCTTTTTTTGAATCCTGAAGCTATTTAAACTCATAAACTTTTAACCTTTTTAAACTTATATAAAAATGAAATTATTAATAATCACCGCAGTCGCAGCTTTTGAAAAAGACATTAAAGAAATGCTTCAACAAGCTGAAGTAACTACTTTTTCCTACCGAGAGGTCAAAGGATTTCAGGATAATTCCAAAGTTGAAGCTGAAACGAATTGGTTCGGTAGTGAAATGAATGAAACAGACTCTTTTCTTTTCTATGCCTTTGTTAAGAAAGAAAATGTTGATGTAGTATTTGATTTAGTGTCTGCTTTCAATGAAAAACAAGAAACACTGTCAAAAATACATGTAGCAGTAGTCAATATTGAAAAATCAAATTAACTTAAAAATAGATCAAAATGAAAAATAGAATTATTAGAGCTATCGCTGGAAGTTTTGTACTAATCAGTTTGTTATTATCTATTTATGTAAGCCAAAATTGGCTGTGGTTTACGGCTTTTGTTGGCGCTAATTTATTGCAATCATCTATCACTAAATGGTGTTTGATGGAAGATATTTTAACCAAATTAGGCGTAAAAGACTAATTTGTCCCCACGTTAAAAACGAAAAACCAGAACAACTGTTCTGGTTTTTTTATATTAAAACTTCAACCGAAGCGCGATTCAATTTGATTCGGCCTTTGATTTCCAATGCTTTTAACAATCTCGAAATCACTTCTCTTGATGAATGCAGGTCGTAAGCGATTTCTTTGTGGGTACTAAAAATTTCACGAGAGTTATTGATTTTGCATTTTTCAAAAAGGTAATTGAGTAAACGTTCTTCCATATTCATAAATGCTAAGCTGTCAATAGCCGAAAGCATTTCCTTTAAACGGTTGTTGTAATTGTTGAAAACATAGTTTCGCCAACTTTTGTATTTACCCAACCATTCTTCCATTTTAGTTACGGGAATCATGATGATTTTACCATCGGTCTCGGCTACTGCTCTAATTTCACTTTTAGCTTCGCCTATACAACAGGCCATAGTCATGGCACAAGTATCGCCTTTTTCAATGAAATATAAAAGCATTTCGCCTTCATCAAAATCTTCTCGTAATATCTTAATTGCACCTTCAATTAGCAGAGGCATTTTTTTGATATAATCGCCAAAATCAATTAAAATATCTCCTTCTTTGAATTCGACCAAAGTCGCTACGGCAATAATTTCATCGATAAGTTGGTCTTCAAAAACAAATCCGTAACTGGCAGTAAGTAAATCTCTCATATCTTTTCGTTTGAAACAAAAATAGAACTAATATTTATAAAAATAAAAGGGCTTAAAAGTTAATTTAAGCCCTTAATCTATTTGTATTATAAAGTTAGAAAGCGGTTATTTTTTTCAAATCCGCTACGGTAGCAATTGGATCTTGGGCGCCAAAAACAAAACTGCCGGCTACCAAAACATCAGCTCCCGCCTCAGCTAATTGTTTCGCATTTTTATTGGTTACACCACCGTCGATTTCAATAATAGTTGCTGCATTTTTTCTATTGATTAATGCTTTTAATTTTTCAACTTTTGAATAGGTGTTTTCGATAAAAGATTGTCCGCCAAAACCAGGATTCACACTCATGATACAAACTAAATCAACATCGTTAATCACATCTTCTAATAAATTGGTACTAGTGTGTGGATTCAAAGCAACACCTGCTTTCATTCCTGCTGCTTTAATCGCTTGAAGTGTTCTGTGTAAATGCGTACAGGCTTCGTAGTGAACCGTTAATACATTTGCACCTAAATCAGCAAAGGTTTTGATGTAGCGATCTGGATCTACAATCATCAAATGGACGTCGATAGTTTTTTTAGCATGTTTCGAAATTGCTTCTAAAACGGGCATTCCAAAAGAAATATTCGGAACAAAAACACCGTCCATGATATCAATATGAAACCAATCGGCTTCACTAGCAT
>CAZOHO010000083.1:0-8903 GCA_964579755.1 uncultured Flavobacterium sp. | reverse complement strand
TTGCATAAGGCTCAATCAAATCGATTACTTTAATACCTGTAAATAAAACTTCAGAAGAAGTTGATAAATCTTCGAATTTTGGAGCCGATCTGTGAATTGACAATCCATTCTCTCCTGTTTTTGGTAAGTTTCCTAAACCATCAATTGCATCTCCAATTACGTTGAATAAACGTCCGTAAACATCTGGACCAATTGGCATTTGGATTGGATTCCCTGTACCTACTACTTCATAACCTCTACTCAAACCATCTGTTGAATCCATCGAAATTGTACGAACGGTATTTTCACCGATGTGTGATTGTACTTCTAGAACTAAAACTGTTCCATCTTTTCTTGTGATTTCTAACGAATCATAAATTTTTGGAAGTTCAACATCTTTACCGTTGAAAACAACATCAACTACTGGACCAATGATTTGGGCAACTTTTCCTATTACTTTAGACATTACTTATGTATTTATTAAATAGCTATTTAGGTTTATGAAATTGACTTAACCGAAAGTTATCGATTAAATGCTTTTTTTCAGAGTGCAAAGATAATTTTTAAAATATAAAATCAATAATTTTTTTGTAAAAAATCAGGATAATTTTTCCTTTAAAACAAAAAACCACTACATAATTGTAGTGGTTTTTCGAAGTAGTATTCTATTTTATTTTTATTACAGGCTTGCTGGAAATAAAATACGGTAATTTCCTAAATCAACTTTCTTAAGTGTAGAAGAATATTTAGCATTTATTGCGTCGATAAAAGCATTTGCGATAAGCGCATATCCCCTTGGACTTGGATGAACTCCATCTAAAGAAAATGAACCTCCAAAAACATAAGTTGAAGTCATTGTAAAATTATTACCCACTATTCCTGTGGTTGATAATTTGTCCATTATTGCTTTAGCATCAACAAAAGCTAATCCTTTTGAATCAGCAATAGCTTTAATACTTGTATTGTATGCATCTGTTGCAACTTTAATAGCGTCAATTTCGGCCGGAATTAACACATGCGCATCTTGCAATGGATACGTGATCCCAAATTTATTTAATGGTGCTGGTGGCGCCATTCCAATTCCAGAATTAGCAGCTGTAGGAGTTGCTCCTATTACAGATTGTGTTGGTAATAAAACTAAATCCGTAGCTTTTGCTTGACGTGCTTGACCAAAAACAGCGCCATAAAAAGCAGCTGTTTGGGCACCTAATGAAGGTGTAAAAGCAGCTGTCAATTGTGCTGATAAATTTGGTAACGATTCATCTTTAATAAGTAATGGATTTGCCACTGTAGCAGAAAGTAAATTAATTCTATCTCCAGCTCCAAAAGCAGTCAATACTTGTTTTAAAGGCCCGTATAATTGAGTATTCAATGCGGTAATTGTTGCCTGACCTACAGCTACATTCCCACCACCAAGTACAGATGTAGACAATGGATTGATAGGCACAGTAGTAAAATAAGGCAATGTACTTACATACGGCAAATTAGCCACAACTCCTTTAGCGCTATTAGTTGTTAAACCAGAAACCAAAGAATTGTAAACGCTTGCAAAAACCGTTGGGTCTGTAATGTCATTTGACCCATAAGTTGCAGGGTTTAAATTTCCTGTTTGGTTTACACCAATTCCTCCTGAAGTTGCATATCCTAAAACATCATTCCCTCCAATCCATAAAGAAAAGAAAGTAGGCGATTGAGCTACCGCATCAGCAAGAACAGTTGATGTAGATGAAGTTGAAAATCGAGCGTAATATGGATTAGCTAATCCTGCAGCAACACCTGCTGGATTACCGTAACCTGCTGCCACTAAGTGATAACTTTTAGCTCCAGGAACTCCTAAATTATTAAAAGGCCCAGTAACTTTTGTAGTTACATTTGTGGATGGAGCTCCAGAAACCGCTGCAGGAGCTGCTCCATTGAAATACAAACGTTGCGCTGCAATTACATTACCCCCTAAAAGTAAACCCCCAACGTTGTCTGCCATTAATGGTGTTGCAAAAGCCCCACCGCCAGCTGCCACAAATTGTTGTGAAAGAATATTAGGATAAGCTCCTTTTTGCCCTTCAATAAACAACGCACCATCACTATATCCAGCTGCGAATGAATCCCCTAAAGCTACATATTTGGCAAAATTAGCCGTACCTGCAGAAACCGGTTCTTCAACAATTATCTCGTCATCATTATTACAAGCTACAAAGGTCAATGAAACCAAAAATAGCCATTTGAAATTTTTTATCATGATTGTATTTTTTTAATTAGTAGTCAAATTATGGATTGATTGTCCAAGAAGCAAAATATTGTTGTCCAATAGCTCCCGCACCTAATACTTGAGTATATTCTTTACCACCAATGTTTGCCGCTCCAATTTTAAGCGTAGACTTCAGTTTTGGCATATTGTAATTCACTTGCGCATCAATTACTGTAGCCGATTTAATTATTCCATCTACCATTGTAGATTGCCATAAGTATTCACTATTCCATCTACCACTTACATTAAATCCAAAATTATCGAATAATTTTTCGTTTCCGAAAGATGCCTTCACTCTATGTTTTGGAGTATTAAACCCCGCTTCAAAACTAGGATCTTGAGATTGATCAAAATTAAATTCAGCATAATTATAATTAACACCTACTTCAAAATCTTTATAGACTTTTTTAGCTAATCCTAAACCAAAACCAAGAGATTTAATTTCTACACCTGTATTAGTATACAACTGAAATGCTCTATAATTTCCATTTTGTAAGGCATGTAAAGACTGTGTCCCTAAATCAGTCGCACCACCTACAGGATTTGGAGCATCTTGTGCCTTACCATATAAAGGTGCTACTACATTTAAGTTTCCAATAAAGTTATTATAGGTGTTATAATATCCATTGATATCAACCGACATGTCTTTGATAAATGAACGGTATCCCAACTCAAAAGCTTTTACTTCCTCTGGCTTTACAAACGCTAAATTTGTCTTTTTTAATAAAGCTGGATTACCTGTTGCTGTAAGAGCTCCAACTGAAGCTGCGGTATATGAGTTATTGTAAGCATTCAAACCTGTAATATTAACTGAAGTTCCTCCTGCAAAAAACTGACCTGTTGTAGTCGAAACAGGTAATGTTTCTTTATATCTAGTCAAATTGTCTGGTGCTGACCCCAACAATATTGCGCTACCTACATTAAACCCAATGTATTGATCTTGAGTTGATGGATTTCTAAAACCTGTTTGAAAAGAGGCTCTAAAATTATGCTTTCTGCTTTCGCCTCCTGAATACACAAAAGAAACTCTTGGTGAAACATTACCATCGAAATTTTTCGATTTATCATAACGAACAGAACCTGTAAATTTCAATCTATCGTCCATTAATTTTTTAGTTAACTGAGTGTAAGCACCATATTCATTGTAATTAATTGGCCCATCAGCATCTGTATAAATTCTACCGTGAGAATTCAATTGATATGCTCTATATGAACCTCCAACTTGAATTTCTGCAAATTTGACAATATCTTTAAAGTTATAATTGGCATCTGAATGATAAATTCGAGAATTATCAACTAATTTTGATCCTGACAATACACTTGCTTCATTAGTAACTTGATCAAATGCACTTTTAAAACCAGCTGTTCCAGGCAATAATCTTCCTGTATCTGCAACTGTTCTTGCTATTTTGTGTGCATTTTCTGGAGTCATCCCTCCTAAAGTAGATTGAATATAGGCTCCCGCATATTCCCCAAACCACTGACTATCAGCCTTCCACTTACGGTTTATGTTTATCCCTGTAAACAACATATCATACGACTTACCTCCATCTTCTGTGGTAGTATAACCTCTTAAGAAGAAATTTTTACCTTTGAACTCTAATTTATGTTGTTGCATAAAGAAGTCATTCAAATAATATCTATTAGCTCCTTGATATACTGCATTTCCAAAACCAAATTTACTTTGCCAAATCACTTCTAAATTTTCATTTCCAAAAGGTCTTAAATGTAAAGAAAAATCAATTTTTGTATTAGACGCTTTATTATCTGTCAAATCAACTTCGTTATAACCCGTTCTACTTACGTTAGTATTTGGTAATAAATTAACTGCTCCAGCAGGAATTCTTCCCAATGAAACCAAAGCATTACCCACCCCTTTTATGTTAGTGGTTGCTTCATCACCGTATACATTAATTCCGTCATAATTGATATGACTTCGATCTCTTCCTAAAGTTGTTTTATCATCATAATTAGTTGCATACCAATCGGTCGCTTTCATATAAGTAAAATTGGCTTTGGCAGCAAAATAAGGATTGAATGCTTTTGCCATACGTATTCCATAATCAACATAATCATTAACGCCTGCAGCTTGCTGACTTGTTTGACCATATTTTGCATAAGCTCTAATTCCTTGGCTTGTAAAAGGGCTTTTACTGTTCATAAATAAAATCCCATTAAATGCATTCGCTCCATATAAAGCTGATGACGCTCCAGGCAACAACTCAACACTCTGAACATCGATTTCGGAAACACCAATCATATTTCCAATCACGAAGTTTAATAACGGAGAGGAGTTATCCATTCCATCTACTAATTGCATGAAACGAACATTTGCAACTGTAGCAAAACCTCTAGTATTGATCGATTTGAACGACATACTACTAGTGTTCATTTGAACTTCTTTCAAGTTTTCTAATCCCTCATAAAAAGTGGCAGAAGCTGTTTTCTTAATATCAGCAATCCCCATTCTTTCAATCGTTACCGGAGATTCTAATACACGCTCTGGTGTTCTTGATGCAGAAACAACAATTTCATTTAATTTAGTTTCTTCATCTAGAAGCTTCACAATTACTTTTTGATTTGCCCCCGAAACTATAATTTTTTTAGCACCAAACCCTAGAGCTGTAATTTCTATTTGGTATGGAAATTTTTTTGATGTACTTAAAATAAATTTTCCGTCAACATCACTAATTGTTCCTGAATTGTCTCCAACAACTTTAATATTGGCTCCTGGAATGGGTTGATTGTTACTGTCTGAAACAGAACCTGAAATTGAATTTTGAGCAAATGAAATGCTACAAAAAAACAAGGTCAAAAAAAGCAAGTATACTCTCATTGGTTAAAATTTTGTTGGTTTATGCGACCAAAATACAAATATTTTTGGCTATTATTAAAATTATATGGTGAAAATTTCATATTTAATAACGATTCTTACCAATTATAATTAATCGACAGCCTACTTAATTAAACAATTAATAACAAATTGTTTCTTACTTAATAAAAAATCCCAGTTATGCGAACAAAAAACGAATAAATAGTAGAAAAAAAACAAAAATAGAATTTACAGTAACATCAAAACAAAAAAAGCAAGAAATATCTTGCTTTTTTTGTTTATTAATTTATAGATTTAATAATATTACTCCACCGTAACTGATTTTGCCAAATTTCTTGGTTGATCTACATTACAGCCTCTCATAACCGCGATGTGATATGACAACAACTGTAAAGGAATTGTAGTAATTAATGGAGACAAAGCATCTGAAGTTTCCGGAATTTCAATCACATAATCAGCTAGTTCTCGCACTTGAGTATCCCCTTTAGTCACAACAGCTATAATTCGGCCACTTCTTGATTTAATTTCCTGAATGTTACTTACAATTTTATCGTAATGACCTTGTTTTGGAGCAATGACAATTACAGGCATTTGCTCATCAATCAAAGCAATTGGCCCATGTTTCATTTCGGCTGCAGGGTACCCTTCAGCATGAATATAAGATATTTCTTTTAATTTTAAGGCTCCTTCTAAAGCAACTGGAAAATTATAACCTCTTCCTAAGTACAAGCAATTATGTGCTTCCTTAAATGTAGCTGCAATTTCTTTTGTACTCTCATTTGTTTCCAAAGCTTCTTTTACTTTCTCAGGAATTATTTCTAATTCTTGCAGGTACATATGAAAATCAGAGTTTGACAAAGTTCCTTTGGCTTTAGCCAAACGCAACGCAATCATTGTCAATACTGTAATTTGAGTAGTAAATGCTTTCGTTGAAGCTACCCCAATCTCAGGTCCTGCATGCGTATAAGCTCCTGCATGACTTTCTCTTGAGATTGAAGAACCAACCACATTACAAACTCCAAACACAAAAGCTCCATGTTCTTTTGCCAGTTTAATAGCTGCCATCGTATCAGCAGTTTCTCCTGATTGAGAAATTGCAACAACTACATCTTTACTGCTAATAATTGGATTCCTATATCTGAATTCTGAAGCATATTCTACTTCAACTGGTATTCTTGTAAATTCTTCAAAAACATATTCTGCAACCAATCCTGCGTGCCATGAAGTTCCGCAAGCAACAATTATGATTCGGTCGGCATTAAGAAATTTTTCCAAATTATCTTCGACACCAGCCATTTGAATTATTCCCTCATTGGCGTGTAATCTTCCTCTGTAGGTATCTTTGATTACACTAGGTTGTTCATAAATCTCTTTCAACATAAAATGATCATAACCCCCTTTTTCAATTTGTTCCAAATTCATTTGAAGTTCTTGAATATAAGGATCAACCAAAGAATCGTCTTTGATTTTTCTAATTTTCATTGGTTTGTGCAACCTAATATTAGCCATTTCGCCATCTTCTAAATAGATAGCGTTTGAAGTATACTCAATAAATGGAGAGGCGTCTGAAGCAACAAAATACTCTCCTTCTCCTACACCAATCGCTAATGGACTCCCTAAACGAGCCGCAACAATTTCATCTGGATTTTTTTTATCAAAAACCGCAATAGCATAAGCTCCAACTACTTGATTAAGAGCTACTTGAATAGCTTTACCCAATTTTAATTTTTCTTTAACTTGAATTTCCTCGATCAGATTTACTAATACCTCTGAATCAGTATCCGAATAGAAAACATATCCTCTTTTAATTAACTCTTCCTTTAATGGAGCATAATTTTCAATAATTCCATTATGGATTATGGCTAAATCCCCCGAGTTAGAAAGGTGTGGATGTGAGTTAACATCATTGGGAACTCCATGAGTAGCCCATCTTGTATGACCAATTCCAATAGTCCCATTAGTTGTTATCTCTTTAGCGGCTTTTGCTTCAAGATCTGATACTTTACCTTTAGTTTTACACAGTTTCAATTCTTCTCCATCATACAACATAACACCTGCACTATCATAGCCACGGTATTCTAATCTTTTCAATCCTTTAATTACAATAGGATAAGCTTCTCTATAACCAATGTATCCAACTATTCCACACATAATCTGAGTCTAATTAGGTTTTGTATAATAAATTTGAAGTTTCAATCTTTTATCTTCAGGAACAGAAGGGTGACTTCCATAAAGAATTGTTCCAAGCGGATTCATAACAGATGATTTTGCCACTTTTGAAGAAAATGCATTTGCTGTTTTCAATTTTGAGAAAGAGGCGTCTGCAATATTTTCAGTAATCACTAAGCCTAATTTAACATTCGTCGAATCGGCATATTTTACTAAATTTCTAATCTGGTTTGTAATTCTAATTTTATAGGTCTGGCCTCTTCCATTGGTAACGGTCTCTTTATTGATTAATCCACTAAAAACAGATTTAGATTTTTTAGCATCAGAAGAATTTGTTACATCTAAATAATAATCAACTACTGGGCGGTTATTGGTTAAATCATATAAATAAACACGATTGGGTTCACTACTTGATGCCATTTTAGTTGCATCGATATGGAAAATCAGATTAGCTTCATTAATCAACCAGCCTTTACTTCGTATTAAATCTAACTCTCCTGGGGTTTTAAAAAGATCAATGACAGCCATAGCCCCTTCTCCTCCCTTCAAATACAGACTAGCATCTCCTGAAGTTGTATTAGGATTATTTACTGCATTTGTATAGGATGAATTTACATCTGTTTGATCTAATAGATTCACTGAGTTGCCTGTTAAATTGAGATCAATTGTTTTAGGAACTCTTGTTGTTACTCCATTGGTAACTAAATCTTCCGTATAGCTTATTGTAATTTTTCCCGCTTTAAAATTCATCAACGCCATACTGCCTGAACTTCCCGAAACACTTTCTATTTTAAAATACAACCCTCTAAAATAATCTTTGAAAACCTCATTTGTGGTTAACTTAGTTGCAGGAGCAGCCAGTATTTTAGAAGCAAAAAAACTATTGCTTAATTTCAAACGCATGGCTGGCACAGAACGTGTAGTAGTAACTTTTCCGTCAGTTGCCGTTGTTTTTTGCACAATTTCTTTAGGGTCAAAAAAGAAAGCATCATTCTGAGACACACTATTTGAATTATTCAAACGAGAACCTACTTTGGCATTTTCAAAAATAGCCGTCTGATCTGTATAAAAGGATTGTGCTTCTTGAAATCCACTCGCTGGATCTAAATCTCGCATATAATAATTCGATTCGTATATACTCAATTTTATGGGTGCTTGTGCTCCATAAATAGAATCCAATTCATACACATGACTACCATCAGTATTGGTTGATTTTAAAGTGCTGAAATAAGGTACTGATAAATACACACTATCTACAACTGCATTCGCGCCAATAGTAGGAGCTAAAGTCCCCAAATTTAATTGTGTCGCAAAATGAGCCGTTGTTTTACCAAAAGCAGGGTCATTATAAATCCCTAGTGCATTTACAGCGAGATTACTCGCGTCAACTGGTCCTATTTTCTGATTATAGGCAACTACATCTGAAGTATATTGTAAAAAATCAAAATGATTATCTCCTAGTAAATCTGCACCAATCTCATTGTAATCTTTATCACAAGAATATAAAAAAAGGACGCCAACTACTAAAAGTATTTTCTTAAAAAAAGAAGTATTGTACATGTTTTGTTTTAAAGTTTAATTTTTAAAGAACTCCATTTTTATAGAAATTAGTATACGCTTCTGCAAATACTTCTTTCGATTGGAAAGGTAAAAAAGGTTTTCCTGAAGATTCTATAA
>CAZOHO010000082.1:0-8928 GCA_964579755.1 uncultured Flavobacterium sp. | reverse complement strand
ATCCGGCAAACGGAAGCATTTTGGCTCCCAAACTTTCGTGAATGTGCGTTAAAGCGGTATTTTTCATGGTGATTGAAGTGATTTTTTGATGGCGCTAATTTATCGCTTTTTTATGGAGTGACAAAAAATAAGCGAAACGGATTTCGGAAGTTAATTCTGTTTATCTAAGACGAGTGATTGTCGTTTTTTAGCAGCTCATTAAAAATAGATACAACTCCTCGAATTAGAAGAGCTAAAGATGCGGAAAACGAGATAGTATATTAAAATAATTCCAATTGAATTGCCAAGTAAAACAAGTGTTTAGCTTTGGTTTGATTTGCTTTTTCAAAGTCTTTGTTGACTTGGTAAGTAGATGTTTTTATGCAGTTGTAGTCGAACTCAGAGGTAATTCGATTGACTGCATTTAAAGTTGCTCCCATAGTTTTTGAAGTACAAAATAGAATATCTGGATTATAAGTTGTTATGACTTTTTCGAGCCTATTTTCGGGTTGATTATTTGAAGTTTCTTTGCTTTCGAAAGCAACAATTTTTCCTTTTACTCTAATTACTAAAGTAAAATCTATAGTTGTTTTGTACTTATAAGTGTAGACTATTTGGGCATCAACATATTTGTTCAGTATTAAATTAGCTAATTCGACTAATGTACTTGATTTACCCTTGTTTGCCGAATTAGAAATTAGTATTATCGCTCCCATAATTCAAACAATTTTTTTATTATTATAATTGTCATGTTATTTCTTTTAATGTATCATTTCTAAATAACAGAATTTACTAGAAATCAATTCATAAAAGTGAGGGCAATCTTACTTTAAATTTCTTAATGATAAATTAACAAAATAATACCATTATTTAATTACGGTTTTTTAACGCTATTTTTTACGGGTTTATACTTATTTAATATTGCTAAATAGCCCCATTTTCTTCACTCGTTCAATTAGATCTGCATCTGATCCTCCTTGAAATACAAGTTGTTTTTTTAGATTGGCTTTTCGTTTTTCAATAGTACTTAATGAAAGCGGAATGTAACGTGGTAAGTTTTTTGTCTTTATTCCTTCGGCAATGAGCTGTAGTATTTTACTATCGTGTTCATCCCAATTGATATTTTTAATGACAAACTCTTTTTGTGCTTCCATAATAGTTTTACTGTAATAAGCATCTTTTTTTGTAATTGATTCCATTATAGGAAGAAAGCTTTTGTAATTGATGTCGTTTTTTGATATAAATCCTTGAGGGTTTAGTGTTTTTATGATTCGGTTTACCCAAACCGGTTCGTTGTGCATAGAGATGATAATGATGCTGCAATTAGGAAAATAGCGCTGCACTAAACTGCCTATTTCGTCTCCGGAGCGCAAATTCATTTTTTCATATTTCGGAAGGCTTACATCAATGAAAGCGACATCTAATTGAGTTTCGCTAGCCTTAAGTCTTATAATTGTATTGTAAGCTTGTTCGCAATTGTAGGCTAAATGAAAGTCAGCATTTTTGTTAGCTTCAATAGTGGATAATAGTGCTACATAACTATCTACAATTAGAGGATGGTCGTCAACAATAAGAAAGTTCATTTTATTTTTTTTAGTTGAATAAACATTTCGAATTGGGAACGGGAACACGCCAAACCTAATCAAAATATAGTTAAAAGACTACGGTTTTACCGTAAAATTTGATTTTTGACTCTTTCTAAATTGCAAGCAAAAATGCAGTTTTCTTATGTACTTATCGATGGATCCCAAGTCGTTGAGTCAACATTAGAATTGATAAAAGTTCACGATGCTTTTTTGTGTGTGGCTGTTTGTACCAACCGAACGGAAGGAATCAATAAAATATTAGAGTTGAAACCCGATGTAGTCTTTATGAATATTAATGATGCTAATGCATCATCGCAGGATGGTATACAACTTTCGTTATTAAGTGAATTACATGAATTTTTAGATGTTTTACCTACTATTATTGTGTTAAGTACGTCTAAAGATATAGCTTTTGATGCCTATCAACGAGGGGTGTCTGGCTATTTATTGCATCCTATTGATGCCAATGAATTGCGCAAATGTTTGATGCGCTACCAAAAGACGCATACCTCTTTATATGCGGATAAAATTTCGATTAAGTCTAATGGCGATTACCATTTTATTAAGACTCGTGATATTGTGTATTTGAAAGCAGATAACAATACTACCGATTTCTATTTGCAATCCGGCAAGGTGATTACCGCTTTCAAAACCTTAAAACATTTTGAGAAGTTATTACCGTTCTATTTTTTTAGAATTCATCATGGGTATGTGATTAATGTGGACTATGTGAGTCGGATTAACTTAGGGAAAAGTAGGTGTTACCTGTTGAATAACGAGCTTGCCTTACCTTTTTCTAGAACCTATAAGGACAATATTGCGACTATTATCATACGAATTTCGTAACACTTTTTTTGTGACTTACTCGCAAAAGTAGTTGACTTACTATACCTGCTTTGTCTTTGACTAATCAAGGCTTTTTTGGGTGTGATTTGCTATTTCTCCTTGCTACTTTTGGCTTGTCCAATCAATGGAATTAAAGCTTTAATGGTTGTTTTTAGTGTAGGGTAAAGATGCTAAAAACGACTCTGAGAAAGACCACCCTTCTTTTCAGAACAATCAATTGAACCGCTGTGTCCAGAAGGCATGGCTAGGATATTATTTCTAATCCTTAAATGATTTATTATGAAAACCCCACTTGTATCAAAATTTGTTTTGTTGTTTGTTTTTAGTATTGTTCTTCAATCGTGTACTGCAGATGCCTTACCTGGAGACCCGGCAGCTAGCCCTGATAAGACGGTGGTCAAGCCGACGAATGTGAGTGCGGATGTTTCACCTGATTGGGAGCCCAATACGCCAAAATTAAAATAGTCAATATGGTCATAGTTATATGACCATATTTTTTTACTTTTGAAAAAAAAGAACCATTGAGGAAGAGTATAACCATAATAACTCTATTTTTTTGTATCTTCTTGTTGCCATATTGTAATCGGAAAAATATCAAAATAGAAAAGAATATATTTAATTCGGATTACTATCTTCAAAAGAATTATAATAGTAAAATACGATTTCTAGATTCGTTATCTACTTTAACAATAAAATTTACTAATGATTTAAATTCAATAGAATTTCTCTTTAATCTAGCAGCAGAATATTATTATTTAAATGATTATCAAAAAACTTTATATATATCTAGACGGATTTATGGTATGTCAAAAAAATCTTATGACACCTTAAATTTAGCTAAAGCTTATTATTACATTGGAGATGCATACGAACAAAATCATAGAGATAGCGCTTATTATTATTATAAAAAAGCAGAAAAATTATATCAAATACTAGGTAATGATGAATTAAGAGGTAAGATGCTTTTTAATAAAGGGTATATTTTATTTTATGAAGGAAATTATGTTGAAAGTGAAATTGAATTTTCAAAATCTCTTCAATTTTTAAAATACAGCTCTAATCATGAATTATTATACACTGTTTATAATTTAATGGGATGTGTACTTGAAAGATTAGAAGATAATGAAAATGCACTTAAATATTTTGGTTATGCCAAAGATGAATTAAAACTATTAAATCCTAGTGTAAACACTTTAAAATATAATCTCTCCTTATCTGTAAATATTTCTAATGTTTATGACAAAAGAAATGAATTTAACAAATCAATAAAAGAATTGACGGCTGTTATAAGTGATGATATAGAATCAAAATGGCCAAGTGACTATGCAAATGTGTTAGGAAATTTAGGTTACTCAAAAATGAAAAGTGGTGATTTAAAAAGGGCTAAGCCTTTGCTATCAAAAGCATATAGTATTTCATTAAAAAGTGGAACAGAAACTAATGTTTTATATAAAATTATAAATTTAGGGGAATACTATTTAACAACAAAAGATACAATTACTTCTTTAAGGTTTTTGAATAGAGCTTTATCATTAGGTAAAAAGTTAAATTCAAATAATGAGGTTGTAAAGACCTTAAAATTACTCTCTAAAGCAGAACCTCAACGAGATTCTTATTACAAAGGAAAGATTACACGACTTACAGATAGTCTTACTAAAGTACAACGCAAAAACCGAAATAAATATGCTCGTATTGAATACGAAACATCGGTTGTGGAAGATGCTAATAAAGAATTGAATAGCAAGAATTTGTATTTGATTGTTGGGGTGGTGGTTTTGGCAGGAGCTTTAGGAATTCGTTATGTGTTGGGACAACGGAAAGAGATTGCCTACAGAAAGCAATTGCAAGCGGCCGAGTTGGAGTTGTTTGATTTGATGCGTTCTTCTCAAATTGAGTTGAATAGAGCTAGGGAAGAGGAGCAGAATCGGATTTCGAGGGAATTACACGATAATGTGATGAATAAAATTTATGGCGCCCGATTACAATTAGGGATGCTCAACCCGATGACAAGTCTTGAAGCTGAAGAAAAACGATCCAAACAAATTGATAATCTTCAATTAATTGAACAGGATATTCGATCCATTGCTCATGATTTATATTCGGATGTGGTTTCTCATTTTGATTTTTCCGAATTATTGGTCAGTTGTGTGCAACAAGCTACTGCTACTACTGAATTTTATTTAGACTGTGATGAGCGTATTGATTGGGAATCTATTTCGGGCTTGGTCAAAATAACTATTTATCGAATTGTTCAAGAAGCCTTATCTAATGTGTCTAAATATGCTGAGGCTTCGCAATGTTTTGTAACGATTACTCAACTAGACGCTACCTCCTTACGTTTGACTGTTATCGATAACGGAAAAGGATTTGATATGAATCAAACTACTAAAGGAATAGGTCTAAAAAACATGAGTACTCGAGCTCGAGCGGTTAAAGCGGATTTTACTATACATAGTTCGCTAGAGCAAGGGACAAGAGTTGAATGTCAATTTGTGATTTAATTTAATAAAACGTGGTGATTGACTAATTGTCAATACTTATAATAAATCTTATATTTTTTTTATTGAGGCTATAAGGATACCCCAAATGATAAATTCGTTATCCTGAGTTACCTTGATGGGTTCAAAATCGTCATTCTCTGTAATCAACCAAATTACATTTTGTTCTATCTTGACGCGCTTAGCAGTAAATTTACCATCAACATAACATAGAGCAGTTTTATTATTTTCGGGTTCTAAACTTCTATCGATAATCAGCAAATCTCCATTATAAATACCCATGTTTTTCATCGAGTTATCCTTTACTTTTGCGTAGATTGTAGCCTCTTTGTTCTTTATTAATTCATTAACAATATCAATTTTGACCCCAAGAAAATTATCAGTAAGTCCAGGAAAGACCGCCCCTGGTATTCCATCAATAAAAGGAAGTTCCAAAGTTGTTGAATAATCAGGGGTATAGAATTCTAAGGTTGGATTACTATATAAACGTCTCAATTTTGTCATTATACAAAGATAAAAATAAAAAAAATGTTGTCAATAGGTACAAGAAAAAACCCTCTAAATCATAGGATTTAGAGGGTTTTGCTTGGGTTTTTGAAAAAACCAGCGGAGAAAGAGGTATTCGAACCCTTTATTTAGTATCAGTGAAATCAGGGCTTCCCATTTTTGAAATCACACAGGGTAACTCATAGGGTAACTGATTTTTTATACATATCAATTGTACTTACGTAAATGAACAAAAAATAATTTAAATGGTAAAATTTTGGTTGAATTTTAACATATTTATTTAGACTTAAAAATTCATTTTTAAACCATTCGATTTACAACTTTTCTAACCTGTCAAAACGATCTTGAATAAGTTCTTTATATTTCTCTTTGAAATCTTCGGAGATAAAACTTTTATCGATACATTCAAACCATTTAGATTTACTTTTTTGCATTTTTTTGAAGATATTTTCAATTTGTTTTGGGTCTAGTTTCAAATTTGAAAAAGCTACAACAAAATCATTTTTTTTAATTTTCTTCTTTTTTGCGTTAAGTGTTAAGGCTAAATCTTCATCATCTGCAGGATGTACAATTGCAGTTGCTACCATATCATAAGCTGGAGCTAATGTAGGTATTCCTGGAGTTTGACTTATGAGTGAAAAATTCTTAAGATGCATATCAGCATTTCCAGTTAAAAATGAAAATAACACTTGCTCAAAGAAGTTCACAACATCTAATCCAGGAGTTTTAGAATATTTTGAGATTGCCTTTGCAATTTGTTCATAAGAACCATGGTATTTATTCTCTGTCAATCGTTCTGTTAATTGACACATATCCTCCATGTGAAGTATTTCATTCTTTGTTCTATCAATTCGTTTTGTTATATATGCTAAATTTCCAGATTTTAATCTAATTAAAGAATGTGGAACAACATTGATTTTGGCAATAGAAGCTAAATGCATGGTCAGGTCTTCTACTTCTGGAAGTTGTGAAAATTGTTTTGTTGGTGGTTTTAGTATATAATTTCCCCAAAGTCCTACTATTGTAAATCTATTAGTTTCTTTTTTTTCTTTATTATTATGAATTAGATTTAAAGAAAGTTTTGGTTGTACACCAGTAACAGTGATTTGACTTTTAATTACTTGTAAAGCTAATTCTTCCATTTCTTGCTCAGAATATTCCAGTAGCGGAGGAATGGGTTCTCCAAATATTTTTTTACTACATCTAGCATGAAAATCAACTTCATTAGCTTCTAAAGACTCATAACAGTATAAACATTTACTCATAGTTATTCAATTTCATTTACCGGAAAAACACTTACAGCTCCTATACAATTTCTACAACACGTGAGTAATAATCCCATTCTATCTCTAGAGTTTAATTTCCAGTTTTTTTCTGCGATATCTAACAACCAACCTTCAGGAATTAATCCATCAAAAAAAGGGAATAGTATATTGCTATGATATTCACTTTCTTGGATAGGTAATGTTAAACTAATTGCTTCAGGATCTGAGCTAGCTAAATAGTTGGCATCATATTTAAAATGATATCCTTCTTCATCTTGTTTTAGCCAGCCAGCAATGGTATCGTGTATTCTTATCTCTGCTAATCTCATAGTTTATTCATTTATGGGAATAGCTCCTACCTGGTATCCAAATAATTTTAATACCTGATTTACTTTATCCAAGCGTACAGTTTCTTTTCCTTGTTCTAAATCTCTAACAAAACGAAGTCCAACGCCTGCTTTTTCTGCAAGTTCAGTTTGGGTAAGGTTTACCTTATTCCTTTTGTCTTTTACAAATTCACCTAGTTTCATGTTTTATACCTTTTCGGGTATAAATATACAAATATTTTTAAATTTATACCTTATCGGGTATAAATATACTGTTTTTTTTTAAATTATACCTTATCGGGTATAGTTTGGTTAGGATTGTAAAATGAGTCTTTTGTAAAAATGACTCAATATTAAATCAATAAACATAGAGACCGAACTTATTGCAAAGTTATTAGGCAAAAAACGAATGTGGAAAATCTAAACCTACAATAGAATTTCTTTTCAAATTTTTAAGTAATTATTTGAATTATTACCGCAATTTTGCGGTGATAAAGTTTTGTAATCACCGCATGTTTTTTAGATTAAAAAATCTATAAAATAGACGAAGCGAAGACATTTTTAAGATAAAAAAACTGAATAAAAAACGGCTTTCTTTGAAGCAATACTATCGAATAAGAAGATAAATTTTTATCGCTTTTCGCTATTGTTTGTATTACTTTATTTGTAAACATTTTTATAAGATTAAATGTGAGTTGCCAATTGTTTCTTTAAAATTCTTTTCTACTTTGGCTATTTCAGCAAATTCATACCATTTAGTAACCGTTTCACTAATTTGCTGAATTATGGTATTTGCTTTTTTTATATTCATTGATTTTGCTAATGTCAATAAATCTTCTTTTGTAATATTGGTTCTTTTTCCATTTATGCTCAGATTGTGTTGGCTAACCCAATTACTATCAGGGCGATAAGCAAAACAAATATCATAAGCTGGGGCTAATTCCCAATTCCCCTCTTTTTTTAGTCGAAATGCAAAGTTTTTGGTGTGGTCATCACAATTTCTGGCTATTACATTAAAAGCCATTCTTCTAAACAACTGTTCGGCTTGTTTATAAGGTAGTTTAAGTAATCGCATGGTTTGGAATACTTGTTCGTAGCTAAAACTTGTAATTTGGTTGAAATCATAATGCTGCATGGCACATAATGTTTGGATGTGGTGTTTTTGTTCAGCCCCTTCACGATCAAAACGTTTGGTCATGAAATGGGCTCTACCATTTTCTTCCATTAATCGACATTCCATCATTTCTATTTCACAAGCTTTTGCCATTAGGTAATACGCCATTTCAATTCTACCATAGCCAGTACTTTCACCAAATTGAACATCACTTACTGTATCTAATTTAATTAACCAGTGTTCAAAATCTCTAGGAGCATTAGTTTGTCCGGATTTTACTTGACCTGTTTTTTCATTATAGGCAATAATTGCTTTGGGACGCGCTCCTCCTGCTGAGGTTCCTATTTTAAGAATGTCTAACATGGCTTGTTGCTCGTCTTCGTTCAGGTTAGTTTGAAACCCTTCTCTTTTGGTAAGCATTTTTTGAGTAATGCTAACCAAACTATCTACTTCAATATCAAATGCTTTTTTGGTGCTTTTGAATTGAGAAGGTTCGAACTCTAATGCACCCATACCTCGTGTTCCAATAAAACATAAGAGTTCAACTGGATTCATGCTGTTTTCTGGCCGACCGTTTTGCGCTAACCAACTGTTTATTAATTGGTTTCCATAATCATCGGGTAATACATCGGCTAATAAACCGGGTAATCCTTTGAATGTTTTTACATCCCGTAGTTCCGGGAACGAAAAAATACGCTTGGTGCTATTTGCAATTGGCATTTTTAATGGAGCCAAATCCGATTTAGTTGCAATAAATTTCGGTTCGTATTCAAAACTAGCTACACCTGTTTCTTTGTTCCATGCTAC
>CAZOHO010000081.1:0-8954 GCA_964579755.1 uncultured Flavobacterium sp. | reverse complement strand
ATCCGCTTTGAGCGAATACAAAAGAAGTAATGAATAAAAATATATAAACTAAATGTTTCATTTTGTTTGAATTATCAATTGTTAATTTTGAATTATCAATTGTTATATCTGTTTTTCCAATTCTGAAATAATCAACACTGCTTTATCAAAATCATTCTGAATAGACGTGCTTGAGGCGGGTGCATAACGAGCCAACTCACAATTTTCAGTTAAGGCAATAAAATCAGTAACCACTTCTGGATTGGCGTTGCGAGACAACAACAATTCTTGAATATTATCTTTACTCATTTCCGAAGTTTCAATGTGTAATTTGGCTTTCAAGAAATTGTGCATTGCTTTTTCCAAAGCCACATAAAACGGCTCTTTGTTATTGATTTGTTTTTTAGCTTCTGACAAATATTTTTTAGCCAATCGGTTGTTCATTCGGATTCTGTTTCCAGTCACATCGCCATCTAATGCTTCTTTTCTTCTTCTAAGAAGTACTACTATTGGCAACGCAATAAATGGTAAGAACAACAATACATAATACCATAAGGATCCGAAGAAATCATTAGGTTGTAAAGGCGCTAATTTTGTTTTTAATTTAATGAATTTGAATTGTTCTGATTTTTCAATTTTGTTTTTATTCGCACCTGTATTTGACACGACAGCTTGTGTTGCTGTAGGTCCGTCCAATACATTAATTAGTATTTCTTCTGATGTTAGCGTTTTGTAAGTTCCAGAACTCAAATCAAAATAGCTAAACTGCATCGGTTTAATTGGATATTTTCCTTTGTATTGCGGAACAATCGTGTAACTATCTGAAATTTTCCCTAACATTCCTGACAAGCCTGTATCAACATTCTCTTTATGAACCGCATCATACATTTCGAGCGCATTCGGAGCTACTGGTTTGGGCAAATCGAATAATTTTAAATTTCCTTTCCCGCTTACACTCACCACTAAATCCAAACTTTCTCCGTTTTTTAAATTGGTTTTGGTTGGCGTTACTTTAAAATCAAAGTTACCCACCGCTCCTGTAAAACCTTCTGGTTTACCTGCTTCAGGAAGTGCTTTTACCGTTATCGTTTTGGTTCCTGCCGAAACGCGTTTATTGCCTTCGGTAATCATTACACGACCAAACATATCTCTACGATTAGTTGGCAATTGCACATCAATATCTAATGCTAATGGTTCAATCTTTAGGCGCCCTGATTTTTGAGGATACAATACCGTTTTACGCAAGGTTACAAAGCGATAGCGTTGTCCTTTGAACATCCCTTCTTCGGCAACTAATTGTTTGATGTCAATGTTCTGACTCCAAAAATCATTGTATTTAGGCTTATTCAACTCGCGCCAATTGGTAATTCCAATATTGTAACTGAAATACAATTTATACACCACCGTAATCGGTTCGTTGATGTACGGATTGGTTTTAGAAATATCGGCTACAAGGTAAATGTTATTATCGGCTGAGATTTGTGGTGCATTCGGATCGTTTGGATCAGCTTGTTGTTGCACCGGATTAGTAACCGTTACTCTGATTGGGGCTGTTTTATACAATTGGCCATTGAACTCAATCACCGCTTGTTTGATCACCAAATTCCCTTTTTGCAAAGGCAACAAAAAATAAGAGTATATTTTCTCAAAAGAACTTCGTCCGTTAATCCACGATTGACTGATTTGCTGGCTTGGTCCTGCAATCACTCGGAAGCCTTCAAAATTAGGCTGAACAAAATTATCTCCGTCTACATTCATTATAAAATCTACTCGAAGTCTTTCGTTCAAACCGAGCGTGTTTCTGCTGACTTTTGCCTCAAATTGTACTTGAGCCAATAGTCCTTGAAAACTGATTAATAATAGCAGTATGTATTTTTTCATTTGTTGTTAAAATGGTATTCTTATTTCAAATTACTTACCAATCTTTTTCTGTTTGAACTGGTTTTCCTTTTACTTTTTGAGCATTAACTTTATTCTGAACTTTCTTTTCTTCGTTATTCACGGCATCCAACAAATTCTGAACTCGCTGCTGCGAAATTCCACCTGGATTGGGTTTTGGTTGTCCTTGATTTTTAGACGGATCATCTTTTTTATCCGACTTATTTTTATCCTTATCGCCTTTGTCGTCCTTTTTGTCTTTATTTTGGTCGCCTTTATCCTTGTTCTTATCTTTATTCTCTCCGTCTTTCTTGTCGTCCTTTTTATCTTTATCTTTGTTCTTGTCCTTATTTTTATCTTTATTCTTATCGTCTTTTGGTGGATTGTCTTTCAACATTTTTTTAGCCAAAGCATAGTTGTAACGCGTTTCTTCGTCTTCAGGATTGTTGCGAAGCGCATTTTTATAAGCTTCGACCGCCTGTGAATAGTTTTTCTCTTTCATAAACACATTTCCCAAATTGTGAAAGGCTTTGTGTTTTTGCGGACGCGTTTTAATGTTTTTTAATGCATTGGCAAATGCAATTTTAGATTCCGAAAATTGGTTTTGACGGTAAATTGCATTTCCTAAATTGTACGAAGCTACCGTTCTTCTTGGGAATTTAGAATGTGAAATTCTATAATTGGCTTCGGCATCAGCATACTTTTTTGCTGCAAAATCTTCATTTGCTTTGGGCAAAAGAGCATCTTTCTCTTGGGCTGTAATCGCCAAAGAAAACATGAGCAAAATAGATAAAAATACCTTTTTAATCATTTTATTGTTCCTTTTCATTAAACAAATTGAGTTGATTCACCCATTTGGTTTTGCGTTCCAATAGAAAAACATCAGCAAACAACAAAACGAATGCAAATCCCAAAAACCACTGAAATTGCGACTGAAAATCGGCCATTTGAGTCGCCTCAAATTCGGTTTTTTCAATATTATTCAGGGCGTTTTTCACATAGTCAATTACCTGTTTGGTGTTGGCACCATTCACATAGCCTCCTTTGGTAGCTTTGGCGATAGCAGTCAAACTTTCAGAATTCAATTTCGTGATTACCACTTCGTTGTTATTGTCTCTTTTCAAACCTTCTAAAACCCCATTACGTCGTAAAGGAATAGTTCCGCCATTTGGAGTTCCCACCCCTATCGTAATAATTTTAATGCCTAGTTTATTGGATTCTTCCGCAGCGGCTTCGGCACCTTCTGAATGGTCTTCTCCATCGGAAACTAAAATCAACAACTTGCTGGTTTTTTTATCATCAAAATAAGTGGCCGACAATTTTATCGCTTCATCTAAAGACGTTCCTACAGAAGAAACCATTTCGGTGTTCATACTTTGCAGAAACATTTTGGCTACGCTATAATCAGTTGTAATGGGTAAAACTGGAAACGAACTGCCCGCATAAGCTACAATTCCAATTCTGTCGTTACCCAATTGATTGATAATTTGGGAAACCAATTGCTTACTTTTTTCCAAACGACTTGGTGCTACATCTTCGCACAGCATACTTTTAGAAACGTCTATGGCAAAAACAATGTCGATTCCTTCTCGTTTTACGGTTTCCATTTTAGTGCCAATTTTTGGATTGACCAAGCCTAAAATCAAACCTGTTAAAGCCAAAAGCAACACCACTAATTTTAAAATAGGTTTAAAAACAGAACTGTCGGGACTCAATCGCTGCACCAGTTCCAAATCACCAAATTCACGCTGTTTTTTTCTTTTCCAATACATATTGAAAAGAAAAACCAGAACCAATAGTGGCAAAAGCAGTAATAAGTACAAATATATTTTTTCGTCTAATTCCATTTTAAATAAATGATCGGTACACTGTATTTCGCAATCCAATTTCTATCAACAAAAAGAAACCTGCTAACCAAACAAACGGGCGAAATTTCTCGTCATAATCATAAAATTTCAACTCCTGAATTTCAGTGGTTTCTAGTTTATTGATGGCGGCGTATATTTCTTCTAACTTAGAATTACTAGTCGCTCTAAAATATTTTCCGTCTGTTTTGCGCGCAATATTTTTCATCAACTGTTCGTCAATTTCTACTTGCATCATACGAAATAAAAATTGTCCGTTGGGTGCAATTGCATACGGAAACTCTGCCATTCCATTGGTACCAATACCCACTGTGTATACCTTGATTCCGTATTGTTTAGCAATATCCGAAGCCGTTTCGGGCTCAATAAATCCGGCGTTATTTACACCGTCGGTCAACAGAATAATGACTTTACTTTTGGCTTTGCTATCTTTCAAACGGTTGACGGCGGTTGCCAATCCCATTCCGATTCCCGTTCCGTCTTGTAGTACATTATCGTATTTGATACTTTCTATCGCTTGCTGAATAATGGCTTTATCACTTGTTACCGGAGTTTTAGTATACGCTTCAGAAGCATACACCACTAATCCGATTCTGTCATTGGGTCTTTCGTCAACAAAACTAGCAGCAACTTTTTTCAAAGCTTCCATTCGGTTCGGTTTCAAATCCTTGGCTAACATACTCCCAGAAACGTCAATTGCCATCACAATATCAATCCCTTTAGTGGTCTTTGTTTTGTTACTAACATCAACCGTTCTAGGTCTTGCCATAGCTACAATTAAAGCTGTTAATGCCAATAATCGAAGAACGCCTAAAAACGGATACAGCTTTACAAAAAACGATTTTGACCCCTTAAAACCAGCAGTCGAACTTATCTTTAAAGTAGCCGTTTGTTGATTTCTTTTCAAATACAACCAAGTGCCTGCTGCTGGAATCAACAGCAACAACCAAAAAAATTCTGGATTTAAAAAGCTTAATTTTTCCATTAATTACCTACTTGTCTTAGTTCAACTGATTGTAACATTCGGTCTGCAATGGCGCTTCCGTATTGATCGCCTTCAGGAAATACAATCATAATTTGTTGTAATCCTTGATTTTGTTTGAAATATAAAATTTCATAATATACTTTTTCGCTCGACTTGGTTAACGGATTTAACATCGACATCGTTCCGTAGCCTTTTAATCCTTGAACACCGCTTTCGGTTTCAAAATCTTCTTGTTTGACAATGATATTTTGACCGCCTTGAGCTTCAATTATTTTTAAATTGCCTTCCATGGCTTTCGCCAAATCAATATCGGTAGGTTGTTTGAATTGACTGGTAGATACCATGATATAAAACCCATTCATCATGTCGCCATACTGAAACAATTGCATTTCTTTGATCAGTGCCATGGTGTTTTTTGGCAACACTTTTTCGGCGTCTACTCTTTTTAATACTTGTGGTGTTTCAATTAAAATTCCTGGATTTCCGTATTCACTTTTTACCCATTCTCCTTCTAACAACTCTTTAGTTTCGCGTCCAAATACAGTGTCTATAACATAGCCAAAGCCTCTTGTTACCACAAAAAATCCAGTTACTAAAACAAGTAAAAGCAGGGCCGAAAGAATCGCCGTGCGAATTTGTTTGGCTTTCTTTTTCTTCAGCTGCAATTGCATTTGATGTTGTCTTTGCGCTTCGTTTAAAAGCAAATCTTCTTCTTCAGGGACTTCCACAGGAATGGCTTTGTCCAAAGTCAAAATCGCTTTTTGAATTTTATTTCTGTCTTCAGTGATTTCAAAATCCATTGGCTTAGACTTCGCAAACTTTACCAAGTCGGCTTGTTTTAAAACCCGTTCTAAATTTTCGATAGTCTCTTTCGAAAGCGTCATTTTCTTTTTGACCGAAGCGGCTTTCAAAGCCGTAATCAATTCCGAAGTAGTACTTTCCATCGCTGGAATTTCAATAGCTTCTTCGATATAATTTCTAGCAATATCAGTCAACTGACTGTAGTATTCTTTGATTTCGCCTTGTTGCCACAATTCTTTTTTTTCCAAAATTGTTAGCAATGAAGTCGCTTTTTCGATAGGGGTTTTATAGACTTCTTCTGCACTATCTTTCTTTTGTCTTTTCTTGAAGTACCAATAGCCCAAAGCCCCCAATCCTGCTAATAGGATAATTGCCAATAGGTATTTCCACCAATTGCCCCAATGACTTTCAGCCGCAACAATATCCTTGATATCGTACATTTTTTGTTGTAATGTATCCACTTTCACATTGGCCACCTCAACCAAAATAGAATCGGTGAAAACTGGTTTTTTGTTAATCAAGATGGATACTCTTGGAATCGTATATTTCCCAGAATCAAATTGGGTTAGACCGTATTTTTTAATCAATTCGTAGCGATCATTGTTGCGAATTGTATCTATTGGATAGGAACGGATTACTTCTAAAGCACCCATGTTTTTCAAATTAGGAAAAACTACTCTGGCCGAAGTGTCCACCGAAGTTTTCAAAGTCAACTTGAACTCGGCTCCAATTTTAATGCGGGTCGTATCAATCGCCGTGGTCACCTTTTGTGCAAAAAGTGCGGTGGAAAGAAGAAAAAATACTATGTATGCTATTTTTTTCATTGATGCCTTTTAATACAATCTTTATCTCGATTTAAAATACCCTAATAATTTGGTTACATAACTTTCATCAACTCTGGTATTTACTACTCCAGAACCTGATTTACTAAAGGTTTCTTTAAAATACGCCACGCGATCGTGATAGTATTTTTCATAATCCATACGAACTGATTTAGAACCTGTATCTACTAATTGTACTGCTCCTGTTTCGGCGTCTAACATAGGCACCATTCCTAGATTCGGCATTTTTTCTTCGCGAATATCGTACACTCGAATTCCCGTAATGTCGTGTTTTTTAGAAGCAATTTTTAATGTTTGTTCGTATTCCTGTGTCATAAAATCAGAAATAACAAAAACAATGGCTTTCTTTTTCTGCGTTCCCGACAAGAATTTTAGGGCTTGCGCCAAATCGGTCTTGTTGCTTTTAGGTTCAAACTCGATGAGTTCGCGAATGATTCGCAACACATGCGATCGTCCTTTTTTGGGTGGAATGTACAATTCGATTTCATCTGAAAACAAAATCAATCCAATCTTATCGTTGTTTTGCGTTGCCGAAAAAGCCATCGTGGCGGCAATTTCAGTCACAATGTCTTTTTTAAACTGATTCTTGGAACCAAAACTCTCCGAACCCGAAATATCAACCATTAACATCATCGTCAATTCGCGTTCTTCTTCAAAAACCTTGACATGTGCCTCGTTATAACGCGCGGTTACATTCCAGTCAATGGCTCGGATATCGTCTCCATATTGGTATTGACGTACTTCGCTAAAAGTCATCCCGCGTCCCTTAAAAGACGTATGATATTCTCCCGAAAAGATATGATCACTCAATCTACGGGTTTTGATTTCTATTTTTCGGACTTTTTTGAGTAGGTCTTTTGTATCCATTTTTTTTACTGCCACAAAGGCGCAAAGTCACAAAGTTTGTATTTCTAAAATTTAAGGAACTTCAACTTCGTTTACGATTTTGTTGATGATATCAACAGAAGTGATGTTTTCGGCTTCTGCTTCATACGTAACGCCAATTCTATGACGCAATACATCATGAACTACGGCACGAACATCTTCTGGAATTACATACCCACGACGCTTGATGAAGGCATAACATTTAGCGGCATTCGCCAAATTGATGCTTCCACGTGGCGAAGAACCAAAACTAATCAACGGCTTCAAGTCGGCTAATTTGTATTTTTCGGGGTAACGCGTAGCGAAAATAATATCTAGAATATATTTCTCAATTTTCTCGTCCATATATACTTCACGAACGGCTTCTTGCGCGCGCAAAATTTGATCGATAGAAACCACTTGGTTTACTTTTTCGTAGCTTCCGCTCAAATTCTGACGAATAACCAATCGTTCTTCATCCATTTTTGGATAATCAATCACCGTTTTCAACATAAAACGATCGACTTGTGCTTCAGGCAATTGATACGTTCCTTCTTGTTCAATTGGGTTTTGGGTAGCCAAAACCAAAAAAGGCTTGTCTAATTTGAAAGTCGTATCGCCAATAGTCACTTGTTTTTCTTGCATCGCCTCTAACAAAGCCGATTGTACTTTGGCTGGTGCACGGTTAATCTCATCGGCTAAGACGAAATTGGCAAAAATAGGCCCCTTTTTTATAGAAAATTCATTTTGCTTGATGTTGTAAATCATCGTTCCCACTACATCCGCAGGCAATAAGTCAGGTGTAAACTGGATTCGGCTAAACGAACCTGCAACGGCTTGCGAAAGCGTATTAATCGCTAAGGTTTTAGCCAGTCCAGGAACCCCTTCTAATAGAATATGTCCTTGGCCCAAAAGTCCAATTAACAATCGTTCTACCATGTGCTTTTGACCCACAATTACCTTGTTCATTTCCATAGTAAGGAGATCGATAAAGGCACTTTCTCTTTCTATTTTCTCATTAATTGCTCTAATGTCTAAAGTCGCTGTATTCTCTTCCATTGTGATATTTTTTAAACCAATATTGATACGGTTTTCTTTTGCGAGTGCAAATTGAATTTTTTTTTAGAAGTAAGATGTTAAAGAATGGTTAAAACTTCGGCGAAAAGCCTAATTTTAAGGACGAATTGTGATCAAATTTACCTATTTTTAAGAACTCGATTCAATTCGGTTAAAAATACTAGATTTACAAATTATAAATACTTCATATTACCATGAGTAAAACAACTTTATCTCCTATTATAGCAGGAGCAATGAATTGGGGAATTTGGGACAAAAATCTCAACACCAAAGAAATGGACAACATCATTCATCTTTGTTTAGAGAACAAGATTACCACTTTTGATCATGCCGATATTTATGGCGATTATACTACCGAAGCCGATTTTGGAAAAGCATTTACTTCTAGTAAAATTGACCGATCTAAAATCCAATTGATTTCGAAATGCGGTATCCAAATGGTAACCAAAAACCGAAATAATACAATTAAGCATTACGAATATTCGAAAGACTACATTATTTGGTCTGTAGAGAATTCATTGAAAAACTTAGCAACAGATTATTTAGACGTGCTTTTATTGCACCGCCCAAGTCCGCTAATGCAAGCAGATGAAATTGCCGAAGCGATAGCAAAATTAAAATCTGACGGGAAAATTGTAGATTTTGGTTTGTCTAATTTCACTG
>CAZOHO010000080.1:0-9051 GCA_964579755.1 uncultured Flavobacterium sp. | reverse complement strand
TTGTTTCTTCTATTTCTTTCGCTGCAATTTTAAATTTATGTATAAAATCAGCTTTACTTTCTGCATTTTGAGCTTCTCTAATATTAGCTCCAATCGACGTGCCTGATTTTAGAAGTTGATTTGCAATTACAAACTTTTTACCTTCCTGTAGCCCTTCAGAATATTTTATTACATCTAATGCAAACTGAAAAGTTAGTTTAATAATTACGTTTTCTTTAACTTCCATTTTCAAATTTTCAAATTAGCCCATTTTCAAATTAGCCGACGCTTCCTTCAAGCGAAATTTCTAGTAGTTTTTGTGCTTCAACGGCAAATTCCATTGGTAACTTGTTCAAAACGTCTTTGCTAAATCCGTTTACGATTAAGGCAATGGCTTTCTCGGTTGGAATACCACGCTGATTGCAATAAAATACTTGGTCTTCGCCAATTTTACTCGTTGTGGCTTCGTGTTCTATTTTAGCTGTTGGATTTTTGCTTTCGATATACGGAAACGTATGGGCTCCACAACTATTCCCCATCAACAACGAATCGCATTGAGAAAAGTTACGAGCGTTATCGGCTCTAGCACTAATTTGAACCAATCCACGGTAACTGTTTTGTGATTTTCCTGCTGAGATTCCTTTGGAAATAATCGTCGATTTGGTGTTTTTACCCAAATGAATCATCTTCGTTCCTGTGTCTGCTTGTTGGAAATTATTAGTTACGGCAATCGAATAAAATTCGCCCACTGCATTATCTCCTTTCAACACAACTGAAGGGTATTTCCACGTTACAGCCGAACCCGTTTCTACCTGTGTCCACGAAATTTTGGCGTTTTTCTCGCACAAACCTCTTTTGGTTACAAAATTAAAAACCCCGCCTTTTCCTTCCTTATTTCCAGGATACCAGTTTTGAACCGTAGAATATTTAATTTCAGCATCTTCCATCGCAATTAATTCTACCACTGCAGCGTGCAATTGGTTTTCGTCACGACTTGGCGCTGTACAACCTTCCAAGTAACTCACATAACTGCCTTCATCAGCAATTAAAAGCGTGCGTTCAAATTGACCCGTTCCTGCTTGATTAATTCGGAAATAAGTGGATAATTCCATTGGGCATTTGACTCCTTTTGGAATGTAACAGAACGAACCATCTGAAAATACCGCTGAGTTTAAAGCAGCATAAAAATTATCTTTTTGTGGCACTATGGTGCCCAAATATTTTTGAACTAATTCTGGGTATTCGCGAATAGCTTCGGAAATACTCATAAAAATGATGCCTTTTTCGGCCAATGTTTTCTTGAAAGTTGTAGCTACCGAAACGGAATCCACCACAATATCCATCGCCACATTATTCATCATTTTTTGCTCATCGACAGAAATTCCTAACTTTTTGTACATCGCTAAAAGTTCCGGATCTACATCGTCTAGCGTTTTGTTTGGATCGACTTTTTTGGGTGCCGAATAATACGAAATGGCTTGAAAATCGGGTTTTTCATAATGAACATTGGCCCATTCTGGTTCTTCCATTTGTTCCCAAGCACGAAACGCCTCAATACGCCAATCGGTCATCCATTGTGGCTCTTCTTTTTTCTTAGAAATAGCGCGTACAATATCTTCATTTAACCCAATAGGAAAGGTCTCCGAATCAAGTTCAGTATAAAACCCGTACTCGTACTCCTTGTTTTCGAGTTCAATTTTTAAATCGTCTTCAGTATATTTGCTCATAATTTTTATTGTTTAACCCTTACAAGGGTTGAAACCATTGAATGGTTTTACAAAGAAAAAGATTCCCCACACCCACAAGTTCTGCTTGCGTTGGGATTGTTGAACACAAATCCTTTTCCGTTTAATCCTCCTGAAAATTCCAAAACCGTTCCTGCTAAATACAAAAATGATTTTTTCTCTACGGCAATTTTCACGTTATTATCTTCAAAAACTTTGTCGTTTTCGGTGAGTTCTTTGTCGAATTTCAATTCATAAGACAAGCCCGAACAACCACCACTTTTCACGCCCACTCGAACGTAATCTTGGGTAGCATCAAAACCGTCTTCTCGCATCATATCGATGATCCTTTTGCTGGCAGTATCTGAAACTTTTATCATGTGCTGAATGTTGTTATTTTTATTTTTTCTAAATAAAGGACAAAGATAATACCTTTTAAAGGAATTGCCATACGCAATAGGATTTTTATAACTAATGTTAGCATAGAAAAAATTGATTCGTGTTTAACCTCTCAAAGGCCTCGTTTTAAAACTATTGTTTAAAACAGAATTTCATGATTGTTTATTAAACCATTAGCTGTTTTTTGTTTTTGTATTAAAATACTTAAAAATATACAGTGATTGAAAAAATATATATATTTGTTTTTACTATAAATTATAGTAGACAGTATTTTGTTATTAATATTTCAATACAATAGGCTGTTTTGTAATCATAACCCTTTAACTATTTATTAATCAACCCCCAAACTATTACAATTATGGAAAACCTTTCAGAAAAAAACCAAACTTACAAACTAGAATTTCACGGAAGTGGTAAAGATTTTTTTGCGGTAACAATAGTCAATTGGATTTTAACTATTATTACTCTGGGATTTTATTATCCTTGGGCCAAAGCAAAAAAACTACAATTTTTATATAATTCAACTTCTCTAAATGGAGACTCTTTTTCTTTTCATGGAACAGGAAAAGAAATGTTTAAAGGCTTTATTAAAGCTATTCTCATTTTTCTTACACTATATGGTTTACTGTTTCTATTTCTATATTTAAAACTTGCGGTTATTGGAATTCTTTTATTTTATTTAGGCTTCTTGGCTATTTTCCCTTTAGCCATCCATGGATCTTACAGATATAGAATGTCTAGAACTTCTTGGCGTGGCATTCGATTTGGATATAGGGGTAATAAGAAAGAGCTAACCGTGAATTTTTTAAAATGGCTTTTCTTGACTATAATAACATTCGGTATTTATGGTTCATGGATGTCTATAAATGTTAGAAAATACGTGTTAAGCAATATTCGTTTCGGAGATGTTGAATTTGAATATAACGGAGACGGTGCAGACTATTTTGTTCTCAATTTAAAAGGGTATTTTTTAACCATTTTTACCCTTGGAATTTATCTTTTTTGGTGGCAAAAAGATCTTTTTGAATACTATATAGACAATTTAACTCTAAACAAAGATGGAAAAGAAATCAATCTCAATTCAACAGTAACTGGGGGAGGATTTTTAAAATTAGGAATAGTAAATTTATTACTGGTTATATTTACTCTTGGGTTGGGATATGCATGGGCTGTTAGTAGAACTTTGAAATATTTATTTGATAATATTGAGCTAGAGGGATCTATTGACTTAGGCACTATTAATCAAACAGAAGAAGATTTCAAAGATGCAACAGGAGAAGATATCAGCGACTTCCTGGATTTAGATTTTGTAATGTAATGACACTTGAAACAACCGCTATTTTTTATGATGGAATTTCCTCTGTTGCTCAAGAAATAATATTGATTTTTGATGTTAAAAAAGAAACTTTTCATTTTAAATCTCATGAAAGCTTTTATTCTTGGGAAGTCACAAAAATAAATTTCATTAAGAAAAAAGATTGGATTGAACTCCAATATGGAGATAGTCCAATAATGATTGTAAAAATCGAAAACAAAACGTTTATCGATAATATAAAAGCTTTTTTAGCATCTAATGGACATATTGGCTGGTATCAAAAAATGATAAATTTAGATTTAAAAATTCATTTTGGAATCTCTCTATTTATTCTTGGTTTGATTGCATTGTGTTATTTATATGTCATACCATGGGCGGGAGAAAAATCAACAATATTAATTCCAGAGAGTTATGATACAAAATTAGGAAGTGTGTTTTTTGAAAACAACACACTGTTAAGTACTGTTGATTCATCAAAAACCAATCATTTAAATGAGTTTACTAAAAAATTAAAGTTGAAAAACAGTAGACCTTTACATTTTATTGTTATCGATTCAAATATAGAAAACGCGTTTGCTCTTCCTGACGGAACAATTGTAGTATATACTGGGATTATTAACTTGATGGACAATTACGAAGAATTAGCAGGATTAATTGGTCATGAGGTTGCTCATATTAACCAAAGACACTCTATGAAAATGCTTTGTAGAAACTTATCTGGTTATCTGTTTATTTCAACTGTTTTAGGGGACGCTAATGGAATCATGGCGGTGCTTGGAGAGAATGTAAACACATTACAATCCCTTTCTTTTTCTAGAGAATTCGAACATGAAGCCGATGCTGAAGGATTAAAAATTGTAACAGAAAACAGAGTAAACCCTGAGGGAATGCTGAGGCTTTTTAAAAAATTACAAACAGAAAATAAAATTGAAATCCCTGAATTTTTAAGCTCCCACCCCGTTACAAAAGATAGAATTTCATACATTAATAAAATGATAAAAACTAACTCTTTCAGATCTGTTAAAAATTCAAAATTAACCGATTTATTTAATAAAATAAAAGACGAAGAATAAGCTTCAAACCATACTATTTAAAAAACACCTATTCTAAAATTTTAGAAATAGGTGTTTTTTTTGAATGATATTTATTTTTAATACCAATAAAAATTAATTTTATACTCAAATAAAATTTATGAAACTATACCCTATAGAAACTGGAAATTTTAAACTCGATGGTGGCGCTATGTTTGGCGTGGTGCCAAAAACCATTTGGAACAAAACCAATCCTGCGGACGACAACAATTTGATTGACATTGCAGCCCGTTGTTTGCTGATTGAAGACGGAAATCGGTTGATTTTGATTGATACCGGAATGGGCAACAAACAATCGGACAAGTTTTTTGGCTATTATTCCCTTTGGGGTAGTCATTCTTTGGACAAATCTTTAGCAAAATACGGTTTTCATCGCGATGATATTACGGATGTGTTTATGACGCATTTGCATTTTGACCATTGTGGCGGAAGTATTCAATGGAACAAAGACCGAACCGGCTACGAACCCGCTTTTAAAAATGCTATCTTTTGGAGCAATGAAAACCATTGGCAATGGGCAACCGAACCCAATGTGAGAGAAAAAGCATCTTTCTTGAAAGAAAATATTATCCCCATGCAAGAAAGTGGGCAATTGCGCTTTATTCAACGTCCTGAAGAAGACTATTTAGTGAAATCCGAATTGGGTTTTGGAATTTTATTTGTAGACGGTCACACCGAAAAGCAAATGATTCCGCACCTACAATACCAAGACAAAACCATTGTTTTTTGTGCTGATTTATTGGCGACAGCCGGACACATTCCTATTCCGTATGTGATGGGTTATGACACACGACCGCTGTTGACTATGCCTGAAAAAACAAAATTTATGAATGCCGCAGCCGAAAATAAGTACTATTTGTTCTTGCAACACGACGCGCATAACGAAATTATTACGGTGGAAAAAACAGAAAGAGGTGTTCGGCTAAAAGATGTGTTTTCTGCGGACGAAATATTAAAATAAAGTTAATCGTTGCGATTAATTTACAGAAATAAAAGTATTTTTGAATAATCATTAAAAACCAACCCGATGAAAAAAATAAACTTATCCCTTTTATCACTTGTTGTGATGGCTGGTTTGTCGTTTTCGGCAACGGCACAAACTGTTACTAAAAAAGCGAAACTAACAGAAACTGAATTGAACCGATGGAGTCATTTGGATTTAGCCAAAGACACGATTCCGGGAATGAGCGTAGATAAGGCGTATGCCGAATTATTAAAAGGCAAAAAAGGCGTTCCTGTTGTTGTGGGAATTGTAGATTCGGGTGTGGATATTGAACACGAAGATTTAAAATCAGTAGTTTGGACCAATAAAAAAGAGATTCCTGGAAACGGAATTGACGATGATAAAAACGGATACATCGATGATGTTCACGGATGGAACTTTTTGGGTGACATCACTAAAGAAAATGTAGAATACGAACGCATCATCAAAGACAAATCGTTAGTTGACGAAAAAACCTATTTGGCTGCTAAAGCAATGAATGATAAAAAAATAGCCGAAGCCACTCAAGGGAAAGCGCGTTTGGAACAAATGTTGGTAACTCTTACCGAAGGCGATGCTGCCTTGAGTAAACATTTAGGAAAAACCACCTACACTGCTGAAGAAGTAAACGCAATTAACTCTGAAGTACCGGCAATCCTAAAAAGCAAAGCTGATATGCAAAAAATGTTGTCTTTTGGGATGCCAATTGCTGAATTGAAAGAAGCCATTCAGAAGCAATTAGACGAATTTGTTGCTTTGCTTAATGGAGACAATCTTAAAACTAATTACCGTAAAGTATTGGGAGACAATCCTAACGATATTACTAATACTAAATACGGAAACAATAATGTTATTGGCCCAGATAAAGAAGAAGCGCGTCACGGAACTCACGTGGCTGGAATTGTTGCTCAGGTAAGAAATAACAATCTTGGAGGAGACGGAATTGCTAATAACGTTCAGATTTTAACGGTGCGTGCCGTTCCAGATGGAGACGAATATGACAAAGACATTGCATTAGGAATACGCTATGCAGTAGATAACGGAGCTAAAGTTATTAATGGAAGTTTTGGAAAACCTTTTTCTCCACAAAAACAATGGGTATACGACGCTATTAAATATGCCGAAAAGAAAGACGTTTTAATTGTTCACGCTGCTGGAAATGACGCTAAAGACATTGATTATAACGACAATTTTCCGAATGATTCTGATGACAAAGTAACGGAATTCGCTGACAATCTAATCACAGTAGGTGCTTTGAACTTTGAAAACGGAAACAAAATTGTCGCTCGTTTTTCTAACATTGGAAAAATAAATGTAGACGTTTTTGCTCCTGGAGTAAAAATCTACGCAACTACGCCAAATAACACGTATAGTTATTTACAAGGAACCTCAATGGCATCGCCAAACGTAGCTGGAGTAGCCGCTTTGATTCGTTCGTACTACCCAAAATTATCAGCTAAACAAGTGAAACATATTTTGATGGATTCTGGAGTAGCAATTGAAAGCGATGTAATTGTAGGTGGAAAACCCGCAGATACACGTCCGTTTTCGGCACTTTCTAAATCAGAAAAAATCGTAAATGCCTACAACGCTTTGCAAATGGCTGCAAAAATGTCAAAAAAATAATTCGAAATTAGAAACCAACTTGGAAGGGCAATAGCCCTTCCTTTTTTTATTTTATACTATGAAAAATCTCTTTCTAATCGCTGCTTTTTCTTTTGGAATAACCGGAATGGCACAAAACACATCCTATTATTGGCAACAACATGTCGATTATAAAATGGACGTGAAGATGGATGTGAAAACCTATCAATACAAAGGAAAACAAGAACTGGTGTACACTAATAATTCGCCAGATACCTTGCGAAAAGTGTATTATCATTTGTACAACAATGCTTTTCAACCGGGAAGCGAAATGGACGCCAGAATCCAAAGCATCAAAGATCCAGATGCTAGAATGGTTCGCAAAATAAAAGTGGGCGAAACCGAAGTTAAAGAAAGCCGAATCAAAACGTTGCAACCCAATGAAATTGGGTATTTACACATTGCTAATTTCAAACAAGACGGACAAACTGCTTTGGCAAAAGAAGTGGGAACTGTTTTAGAAGTGACTTTAGCAAAACCAATACTCCCTCATTCAAAAACTACTTTTAGTTTGGATTTTGATGGTCAAGTACCAGTTCAAATTCGTCGTTCGGGAAGAAATAATGCCGAAGGTGTGGAGTTATCCATGGCGCAATGGTACCCAAAATTAGCCGAATTCGATTTTGAAGGTTGGCACGCCGATCCTTACATCGCCAGAGAATTTCATGGTGTTTGGGGAAATTTTGATGTGAATATTACTATTGATTCTAATTATATTTTAGGAGGTTCGGGCTATTTGCAAAACAAAAACGAAATTGGCTATGGTTACCAAGATGCAGGAATTACCGTAGCACAACCCAAGAAAACAAAAACCCTAACTTGGCATTTTATAGCGCCAATGGTACACGATTTTACTTGGGCTGCCGATAAAAACTATCTTCACGATGTGGTTGAAGGTCCTAATAATGTGGCGATTCACTTTTTATACAAAAACAATCCTGCGATTATTGAGAATTGGAAAAAACTACAACCGCTAATGGTTAAAGTGATGGGCTTTTACAATACCACCGTAGGGAACTACCCATACAAACAATATTCCTTTATTCAAGGAGGTGATGGCGGAATGGAATATGCTATGTGTACCTTGATGTTAGGAAACGGAAGTTTTGAAGGTATTTCAGGAACGGCGGCACACGAGTTAGGGCATTCTTGGTTCCAACATATTCTAGCTTCTAATGAGTCCAAACACCCTTGGATGGACGAAGGTTTTACCTCGTTTATTGAAGATTTAGCACTTAACGAGTTTGCCGAAAAGAAAGTTGCCAATCCGTTCAAAGGAAGTTATATGGCTTACGCCAAATTAGTGGAGTCGGGCAAAGAACAACCGCAAAGCACCCATGGCGATCGCTACGATGAAAACCGCTCGTACAGCATTTCGTCTTATGTAAAAGGAAGTATCTTTTTATCGCAATTAGGTTACTTGATTGGAGAAGAAAAATTAAAAGAAACACTACACCGATACTATACTGATTTTAAATTCAAACACCCAACTCCTAATGACATTAAACGCTCTGCAGAGCGTGTTACAGGCGCTAATTTGGATTGGTACTTATTGGACTGGACAGAAACGACTAACACTATCGATTACGGCATTAAAGAGGTAAAAGACAATGCTGCAAACACTACGGTAACGCTAGAGCGAATAGGAAGAATGCCAATGCCTATCGATGTACTAGTAGAATATGCAGACGGTACTTCAGAAAGTTTCTATATCCCGTTGCGTTTGATGAGTTTTGAAAAAGAAAACCCAACTCCTGCTATCAAAAGAACGGTCCTAAACGACTGGGCTTGGGCGTATCCTACTTTTGAATTTAGCATTGCGAAACCCAAGGCAAGCATCAAAAAAATTACCCTTGATCCAAGCGGGTTGATGGCGGATGTGAAATTGGAAAACAATAGTTATTTAGCGAAATAATT
>CAZOHO010000079.1:8821-9073 GCA_964579755.1 uncultured Flavobacterium sp. | reverse complement strand
TTACAACATAGTCTACACCTTTTATAATTTCGGGACTAATTTCTTTAAATGATTTTGGAGTAGGTTGTCCCGATATATTGGCCGAGGTAGAAACTAATGGCTTTTTCATGCGCTCCATTAATTTGAAACAAAAAGGTTCTTTGACTAATCGAATTCCTAAAGTTTTGTCGGGCGCAATTAAATTGGGTGCTACATTCCTAGGATTGTCAAGAATCAAGGTGGTTGGATTCTCAGATAAATCTAGAATTTGCC
>CAZOHO010000079.1:4815-8811 GCA_964579755.1 uncultured Flavobacterium sp. | reverse complement strand
ACTTCAGGAATATCTTTAAATACATTGTACATCATTTTCTCTCCATTCATGAGGCAAATCATACTTTTTGATTCTTCCCGTTGTTTTAAAGCATAAATTTTTTGTACCGCCTCTTCATTGGTGGCATCACAACCAATTCCCCAAACCGTATCAGTAGGATAGAGAATGATTCCGCCATTTTTTATGACTTCAAAAGCATTTAAAATTTCTTGATTGATGTTCATCATGATTTTAGTTTAGTTGATACGATAGCATAATACCACCTCTATAAGGGAGCCATTCACCACTTTTATTATATTTTACGGCACTCTCGTATCGTTCGTTTGTACCAATGTAATATCCTTTATAAAAACCTTGGTGCGATCCACCTCCTAAAAAACAGTCTAAATGTAATTTTTGATTAATTTTTGCTTTATAGCCCAATGTTACTCCCATAACATACCCTAATCCTTTTTCGTATTTATTAGTGTTTAAATAATTCCATTTTTGGAAATTGAAAATGGTTGCTCCTACATGTGCTCCTAAGTAAAATCCATTATTTTTTTCTTTAAAATGGTAGCGGTATTCGGGAATAAAAAGATAAAATTCTCTAGGATTGCCTTTAACTGATTTCCAAAATGAAGCGGTAATGTCAAATTGAAAGGTAGATTGCTTACCAATACTTGTTTCAATACCCACATTGGGAATCGTCAATAATGTTGTAAATACATTCCCTTTTAAATAAGTTTGGGCATTTGAATGGATGATACAACTGAAAAAGATTAGGATAACGAAAAATTTTTTCATGAAGGGAGGGAGATTTGATTACGTTACTTAATTGATTTTAGGTGATTTTTTTTAGTAAGCTTAGAACGAAACCAAAAAATGATATTATTGTTGTATTCAACAACTTTCTTCATTAACCTAGACTTTGATTTATATTTGTCAGCAACAAAATGTACTGGGAGGTATTTTATTTTTAACTGATTGTGATATACATACACATTGAGTAATCGTTCAGACATAAAACCTAATACTCTTTCTTGATACGGATTGGTAGAAATTTCTATTTGCTGTTCTACATATTCTAAGATTGAAAATAGCCAAGCTGTATAATCATCAACGAGTTCTTTTTTGGCTACAAGCATATTGAAAGGCGAAAAAGAATTGTTCTCAAACATTACTTTTTGGAAAGATTTCATATATTCTGGATGTAATTTTGCTACTGTTTTAGCGAGAATATCAAAATCTTCTGGTAAATGGGATAATGCGTAATGGCTGTAAAGTGATCGTGTTTTAACTAATGGATTGGGTAAAATAATGTCATACCCGTCTAGGAGGTTTTCTTTGTAGATATAATTTTCAAAATTAGTTGAAAAATATTCTTCTGTAATTTCTATAATTGTATTTGCAGATGTAGTTTCTGAAAAATTAAAAAATCGTCTATAGTGGCAAAGACCAATAGTGTCAACTTTATTTAAGTTCTTCCACGCCCAATACAATGCTGTAAGTTCGCAATAGTTTTTGTTTTTTTTACTGATGTTGCTTCCAGTATTATCAGACTGATAAGGTAAATTCAAGGAACTTATTTCTTTCCCAACATGAATAGGCAAAAAAGAGTTGTTTTGAATATAATTGAATTCTCTGTGTGTACAAATTAGAATTTTACTACTCATAAATGAAGATTATAAAAAATCATTACTTTTTTTTAAGGCCGAAGCTATTATTTGGTGCATATCATAATATTTATATTCGGCTAATCGTCCTCCAAAAATAACTGAATCGTCTTTTTCAGACAATTTTTTGTATTGATTGTAAATAGCATTGTTTTTATCATCATTGACTGGGTAGTAGGATTCTTTGCCAGGACTCCACTCGTCAGGATATTCATATGTAATTACGGTTTTCTTTTGTGTCCCAAATTCAAAATGCTTATGTTCAATAATTCTTGTATAAGGAATTTGACTTTCAGTATAATTTATGACAGCATTTCCTTGAAAATTAGTTTGATCCAAAGTTTTGGTTTCAAATTTCAAGCTACGATATTCCAAGCTACCAAATTGATTATTGTAATATTCATCAATTTTCCCTGTAAAAACAATTTTATCAGCCAATCGGGTAAGTTCCTCACGTTGAGTAAAAAAATCGACATTTAATCGAACTTCAATTCCGTCTAATAACCCATCAATTAATTTGTTATAACCACCAATTGGGATTCCTTGGTATTTGTCATTAAAATAATTATTGTCATACGTAAATCGAACAGGTAATCGTTTAATAATAAAAGCGGGTAATTCAGTTGCTTTTCTACCCCATTGTTTTTCAGTATATCCTTTAATTAACTTTTCATAAATATCGATTCCTACTAAGGATATCGCCTGTTCTTCAAGATTTTTAGGATTGGTAATACCAGATGATTTTACTTGTTCTTCAATTTTGGTTTTGGCCTCTTCAGGAGTTTTGACCCCCCATAATTGGTTAAAAGTATTCATGTTGAATGGTAAGTTATATACTTCATCTTTGTAGAAGGCTACGGGGGAATTTGTATATCTATTGAATTCAACAAATTGGTTCACATAATCCCAAATATCTTTATCATTAGTGTGAAATATATGGGCACCATACTTATGTACATTGATATCTTCAATTTGTTCGCAATAAACATTACCGCCTTTATGATTTCGTTTGTCAATGACTAAACATTTTTTTCCTTTTTTATGTGCTTCATGTGCAAAAACAGCTCCAAATAGTCCAGAACCTACTATTAAATAATCGTATTGTGATAGCGCCATGATATTAAATTTATGGTGTTTACTTTTTAAGATAATTCATAGCGCGAGGACTAGTCCAAGTAGATTGAATTATACAGTTAAAATAATAAAGAATTAAGTGTTTTAGGATTAACAAATTTACTTTTAGTTTAGGTATAAAAAAGAATAATAATCCAATTATTGCTAATAATATTTTTTCTACTAGAGTTGAACTAACTAATATTAATTGAATAAAAAAATGGTGTAACCCTTTAGTATGTTCATTAAAATATACATGTTGTGAAATTAAAACTTCGTTTTTAGTCAAAGCTTTAGTTTTAATATTAATTCTTGAAGCTCCCCCGTGTTTGTGTAGTATTGAAGTATTTCTAATTAATCCAACTCTACCTCCTTGATTACTTACTTTTTTACATAAGTCTACATCTTCAAAGTAAAGCCAATATTTTTCAGTCCATCCGTTCACTTTTTTAAACCAAGTTCTACTCATAAAAATTACAGCTCCTGTTGCCCATTCAGGAAAGACTATTTGCTTTTCAGGGTTGTAGTTCTCTTTAATCAATTGTTTATTGATTACTTTAAACAAAGACCTGAACGGTCCAAATAAAGTTCGTAGACTTGGAAAAAATCGAATTTCATTGTAGTGTTTCCCAGATTCATTGATTTGGGTACAGCAAACAATTCCTAAATCAGGAGTTGTAGAGGCAGTGTTCCATAGTTCGTAAATAGCATCCTCCGTAATAATAGTATCAGGATTTAAAAAGAATAAATAATTTCCTTTTGCAGCTGATGCTCCTACATTACATCCATTAGCAAAACCGTTATTGCCTGAATTCTCTATAAAAAAAATGGAAGGAAAGAGTACTCTAAAATCCTCAATCCTTCCATCATTGGATTGATTGTCTATTACAATTGTTTCTATTGTAAATCTATTACTATGTATAGAAACGATAGACTGAAGACATTCTTTAAGGTCGTTCCAGCTTTTATAGTTTACAATGACAATTGTGATATCAACCATTTGATTTTTTTATTATACTGCTACGTCGTATTCTCTCAACGCATTGTTCAATGACGTTTTCAAATCAGTAGAAGGTTTGCGAGTACCAATGATTAAAGCACAAGGCACTTGAAATTCACCAGCCGCGAATTTTTTAGTGTAACTTCCTGGAATTACTACAGAACGAGCAGGTACAAATCCTTTCATTTCTTTAGGTTCGTCACCAGTTACATCGATGATTTTTGTTGA
>CAZOHO010000079.1:0-4715 GCA_964579755.1 uncultured Flavobacterium sp. | reverse complement strand
CCAGCTTCCCAAGTTTCCATTTTTTGGATAGGGAAATACATTACTACGGCTTTCTTTACCCATTCGTTTACTTGCCAAGAGCCTGTACTGAGCGAAGTCGAAGTATCTCCTTTTGGTTCAGCAACACGTAATTTTCCAGCATCTAATAATGCAATAACTTCTCTAATAGCATCGGTTGTAGCCGTTTCTTGTAATAAAGCTCTGTTCTCCCAAGCTTGTTCTATTGTTGTTTGTAATGAATTCATGGTGTAGTTTGTATTAATTTTTGACAAAGATAGTTTTTTTGTGCAATTGTCAAAAGAGGAACTCTAGGATACATAGTTATCAATTAACTGAATTAATTCATCATAACAGGAAAGGTTTATGCTGAATTTTAAGTAAATTTACCCCTCCAATTTAAGAGAAAAATTAATGCCAAGAATACTCGCTATAGATTACGGCCAAAAACGCACCGGAATTGCAGTCACTGATGAGCTGCAAATCATTGCTTCTGGATTAACAACGATTCCTTCGGCAACGGCCATTGATTTTTTGAAAGACTATTTCCAAAAAGAAAAAGTAGAAGCAGTACTTATTGGCGAACCTAAACAAATGAATGGTCAGCCTTCTGAAAGTGCTTCGATTATCAAAGGATTTGTGACACATTTCACCAATCATTTTCCTGATATGAAAGTAATTCGAGTGGATGAACGGTTTACTTCTAAAATGGCTTTTCAAACAATGATAGATAGTGGATTGAGCAAAAAAAAGCGTCAAGATAAAGGCTTAATTGACGAAATTTCGGCAACGATTATGCTGCAAGATTATTTGACCAGGAAAATGTATTAGTTTTGGTTTTTTTGATTAGTTAATTATTCGTTTGTTTTCTTACGTTTCGACCTGAATTTGTTACAATTTTATGCTGTTTTTTGCAATTTTAAGGAGTATATTTGCACCTTAAAATTTTGAACCATGTCCGATACTACAATTCGAACCAATCCTGATGTAATCCTTATAGGTGCTGGAATTATGAGTGCCACGCTGGGAGTGATTCTTAAAGAATTACAGCCTAATATGACTGTTGAAATATACGAAAGATTAGATAATGCCGCTTGCGAAAGTTCTGATGCTTGGAACAACGCCGGGACGGGACATTCTGCTTTTTGTGAATTGAACTATACGCCTGAAGCAGCAGATGGGACCATAAGTCCTAAAAAGGCCATAAGTATTGCAGAGTCTTTTGAGGTTTCAAGACAATTTTGGGCGTATTTAGTACAACAAAATAAAGTGGTTTCTCCTGAAAAATTTATTAAAAGTGTACCACATTTAAGTTTTGTTTGGGGAGATAAAAATGTAGCCTATTTAAAGAAGAGATTTGAAGTATTGCAATCGAATCCATTATTTAAAGAGATGGATTTCAGTACTGAATTTTCAACATTGCAACAATGGATGCCTTTAGTAATGGAAGGAAGAGAACTTTCAGAACCGATGGCAGCTACTAAAATGGATATTGGAACTGATGTTAATTTTGGAGAGTTAACAAGAAGTATGTTCAATTATTTACAAACACTTGATGGTGTGAGTATGCACTTCAACAATGAGGTTAGAAAATTGAAACAACGAAAAGATGGTTCTTGGAGAATCAAAGTGCGTGACTTGACTACAGGACAGAAGAGAAGAGTGTATCCAAAATTTATTTTTATTGGTGCTGGAGGAGGTTCATTACCTTTATTAGAAAATGCCAATATTCCAGAAGGAAAAGGATATGGTGGTTTTCCTGTAAGTGGACAATGGCTAAAATGTACTAACCCAGAAGTGATCGCAAAGCATGATGCTAAAGTATATGGTAAAGCTAGTGTTGGCGCTCCACCTATGTCGGTACCTCATATTGATTCCCGAATGATTAACGGAGAAAAGCAATTGCTTTTTGGTCCTTTTGCAGGATTTTCTACACGTTTCCTTAAAAATGGTTCTTACTCTGATTTGGCATTATCAATTAAACCGGACAATATTATCCCGATGGTAATCGCTGGAATTAAAAATATTCCATTGACTAAATATTTGATTGAGCAAGTGCGTCAGAAACCAAAAGATAGAATGAATGCGTTACGAGAATATGTGCCTAATGCGAGGTCAAAAGACTGGAAGTTAGAGCGTGCAGGTCAGCGTGTCCAAGTCATTAAAAAAGATGAAAAAGAAGGTGGGATTTTGGAATTTGGAACCGAAGTAATTACTACTAATGACGGAACTTTGTCAGTTTTGTTAGGGGCTTCTCCTGGAGCTTCTACTGCCGTAACCGTAATGTTAGACGTAGTGCAAAAATGTTTCAAGGACCAAATGAAAACTACAGAATGGCAGTCTAAATTAAAAGTGATGATTCCTTCGTATGGACAAGCTTTGAATTCTAACGCAGATTTATTAGCTGAAGTTAGAAAAAACACTGCTGAAACATTGAAATTGAACTAAATAAATTATACTATAATTAAGAGCATCGAAATGAAAATTTCGATGCTTTTTCGTTCTATGTACAAACTATTTTAAACCTTTAATAGTAATTGAATTCAACTAGAATGTACTTAAACTAAATTAATTATTTAATGCTGTCTATTTTTACTATTTTTGCACTCGAAATTAAGAGATAAAATCGCTTAATTAATAGTAGTTAATACTTAATGCAACAAAAATGATTATACCAATTATAGGTTATGGAGACCCTGTTTTAAGAAAAGTTGGAGAGGCAATTACGCCTGATTATCCTAACTTAAAGGAAACCATTGCCAATATGTACGATACGATGTACAATGCTTACGGAGTTGGATTAGCAGCGCCACAAGTTGGTTTAGCAATTCGCTTGTTTGTGATTGATACAACTCCTTTTAGTGATGACGAAGATATGTCTGAAGCCGATCAAAAAAAGATGAACGGATTCAAACGTACTTTTATTAATGCTAAAATTGTAAAAGAAGAAGGAGAGGAGTGGAGCTTCAACGAAGGTTGTTTAAGTATTCCTGATGTGCGCGAAGATGTCTATCGAAAACCAACCGTAACAATTGAATATTGTGAAGAAGATTTTGTAATGAAAACCGAAGTTTTTGATGGTTTAATTGCAAGAGTAATTCAGCACGAATACGATCATATAGAAGGGATTTTATTTACAGATAAAATTTCGTCTTTGAAAAAACGTTTGATTCAGAAAAAATTAAAAAACATTATTGAAGGAAAAACATTTCAAGAGTATAGAATGAAGTTCTTTGGTAAAAAAGGAAGATAATTAAATAAAAACAGATACAATGAATATCGAAAAAATATTAGCTATTTCTGGGAAACCAGGTTTATACGAATTAAAAATCCAAACCCGTACAGGTTTTGTAGCCGAGTCATTATTAGATGGTAAAAAAATCACAGTAAATTTAAAAGCAAACGTAAGTTTGTTATCTGAAATTTCGATTTATACGTATGAAGCTGAGAAACCATTGGCTGAAATATTGAATACCATTGCCCAAAAAGAAAAAAATGGGCCTGCTATTTCTCATAAAGAAGATGCAGCTACTTTAGCCGCTTACTTCAAAGAAATCCTACCTGATTATGATGAAGAAAGAGTATACGGTTCTGATATCAAAAAAGTATTGAATTGGTACAATTTGTTGCAATCAAAAGGGTTAGTTACTGATGAAGCGCCAAAAGCGTCAAGTAAAGAAGAATCAGTTACAGAAGAAAAACCTAAAAAAGCAAAAGCTACAAAAGCGTAATTGTTAATTGGAAAATTATTTAAATCCTGCTGAGATCGATTTCTTAGCAGGATTTTTTTATTTTTACCAAAACCTAATTTTACAATGAATTCAAGAGAATCACAACTTCAGGCTTTCGATAGATTGTTAACCATTATGGACGATTTGCGTGCTCAATGTCCTTGGGACAAAAAGCAAACCTTGCAAAGTTTGCGTCACCTAACTATTGAGGAAACCTATGAGTTGGGCGATGCGATTTTAGAAAATGATTTGGAAGAAGTCAAAAAAGAATTAGGCGACTTGTTATTACACATTGTTTTTTATGCGAAAATTGGAAGCGAAACCCAAGATTTTGATATGGCGGATGTATGTAATGCCATATGCGAAAAGCTGATTCATCGTCATCCTCATATTTATGGTGATGTGGAAGTGAAAGATGAAGAAGAGGTGAAACAGAACTGGGAAAAACTCAAACTGAAAGAAGGAAAAAAATCAGTTTTAGAAGGAGTGCCAAAAGGCCTGCCTGCTTTGGTAAAAGCCAGCCGAATTCAAGATAAAGTAAAAGGAGTTGGTTTTGATTGGGAAGAACCACATCAGGTTTGGGACAAAGTGCAAGAGGAATTACAAGAATTGCAAGTTGAGGTAGCTGCTGGAAACCAAGATAATATGGAAGCTGAATTTGGAGACGTGTTATTCTCAATGATTAATTATGCCCGATTCTTAAACATCAATCCCGAAGATGCTTTAGAACGAACGAATAAAAAATTCATCAGTAGATTTCAGTACTTGGAAAGCAAATCAGCAGAACTTGGAAAGCCATTGATGGATATGACGTTGGCTGAAATGGATGTTTTTTGGAACGAGGCGAAGAAAATGTAGGAGCTACTCTGCCATTTTTTTTAATTTGCCAATTTCTTTTAGGGTGATTTTTTTACCAGATAATTCAATCAAACCTAGTTTATTAAAATCAGAAAGTAAACGAATACAACTTTCGGTAGCGGTACCAAT
>CAZOHO010000078.1:0-9219 GCA_964579755.1 uncultured Flavobacterium sp. | reverse complement strand
GCTCGAAGCACCTCGGGTGATTTGGTATAAATAATACAATTGTATCCCGATTCATCGCTTCCAGTGACACGGTTTTTTCTTTTAAATTCCGACTTGTTAAATAAAGAAGGTATAGCAGTCGTTTGATTCCTATTAAGTTGGCGTTCTTTCAAATACCGAAAAGCAGGTGCTAATTTTTCATAATCTTGTCCAAATGAAGCATTTGTGATTAACAAAAAAATTACAACTATTACTATTCGTTTTTTCATGAGGAGAGAGGTGCTATGATTATTATTCCTTTTTATTACAACGGAATACAACATTAAAATTACTGTTTTTTATCCAAAAAAATACTGTTTACTACTCAAAGTTTGTGATGATCCAACTGCTTTGCCATTTGAATATAAAGTAATCCATTTTTGAGATACTCGCCCCCTTCAGGATACATTCCAAATTTTGTATAAAATTGTTGCTTTTCAATTCGGGCGCTACACCTTATATTTTCCACCCCTTTTTGTTTCAAAAATTGAAAAATATGTAGCAATAATTGGCTTCCATAACCCCTTCCTTGATAGTCTGATAAGGTGGCAAATTTTCTGAATTGCGCCCTGTTTTCAGTTATAAAAACAGAAATACAGGAAACCCATTTGTCATTCACTTTTAGTCCGAAATGAAAACCTTCGGCATCTTGAAGTGTTTTTACAAATTCTAAATTTTTATCGGGCCAGAGGACTTTTTGACGCAACAACAGCACTTCATCTATCGGAATTTCTTGAATATCCATTTTAAATGAGACGCGTTAATTTGCTTTAAACACTCGTTTTCCTAACCACTTACGAACGGGTTCATCATACCATTTCAAACAAGCATAGCCTAACGCCACACAAGCTACTATTGTAATAATACTAACTGGGAAGGCTTCGCTAAAAGGCAACTTATTATCCACAACCCAAGCGGTATAGATATAAATAATTGGGTAATGAGTGATGTATATTGGATACGAAATATCTCCAAAAAATTTACAAACTTGTTTTGCCCATTTTCCATTTACTTCACCACTTGCTCCTAAAAAAACCACCAAAGGGAAAAAGAAAATAATCGTCAAAGACTCATACAATCCATTCATCCAAAAATGTTCTTCTCCACCAATTCTTGGAACAGAAAGCAAGACCACAATCAACAAACTACACCAAAAAAAAGCGTTTTTTACTTGGATCAACTTCCCTAAACGGAACAATAATAATCCAGCAAAGAATGGATACATTAAACGAACAATTCCAATGTGTAATTGAGTAGGCTCCAAGGACCAACCTCCTGTAACATCTCCGTTGGGTGTAGTTACCGATAAATGAATTAAAGCAGCTCCAGACAGGACAACCAAAAGAGTCAATACTGTTTTTGAAAATTTACGTATAAAAAGCGCGTATAAAATATTAGCTACATATTCAAAAAATAAAGACCAACCTGGACCATTTAAAGGATGCATCTCTTGCCACCCGCGAATATCCATCGAAATTGGTACCGGAAGTAATGTAAACCCAATGACCATGATGAGCAACATTTTCCAAACAGGCACATCGGCAATCATTGGAAACAAATTAGAGGCTTGAAAATAAAATAGTGCTGCGCCAATAAGCATCCCCATAACTACCATAGGCTGTAATCGTACCAAACGACGCTTGAAAAAATTGCCAATAGTCATTTTCTCCCAACGGTCATCATAGGCATATCCAATCACAAAACCAGACAGCAAAAAGAAAAAATCAACGGCTAGATAGCCATGATTAATCACTTGACTTACGTGACTTTTAGCATGAGCTTCAAAGACATGAAAAGTAACAACTAATAAGGCTGCAACTCCACGCAGTCCGTCCAAAATTCGGTAATGAGGTTTAGATTCTATCGGAGAGGTATTCATGAAATAATTGGTTTATTAGATTAGTGTAACGGAAACAAATATAAATAAAAAACTATTGGCGCTTTATGTGCCTTTTATTTAAAAGGCTTATGAATTTATAAATTCATTAGAGTTAAATTTATTTCATTTAACAACAACTAATTAACAGAATAAGCCTAAATTTATGTAGAAATAAATCTTCTATAAATTGATCTGAATACAAGCTGTACAAAACATTTATCTTTGAATAACCAATTTTAAATAAGAAAAGAAATAAGTATATGGACAACGAATTAATTATTCAATTTTTACTCGCAACCCTTTGGGGCGGGATAATTGGTGCCGAAAGAGAATACAGAAGTAAATCGGCGGGCTTTCGTACTATGATTATGATTTCTCTTGGTGCTTGTTTTTTTACCATCATTTCAAAATGGATAGGTGCGCCAAACAATCCTGATAGGATCGCGTCTAATATTGTTTCTGGAATTGGTTTTTTAGGTGCGGGAGTAATTTTTAGAGGAGATAATAGAATCAATGGGATTACGACTGCAGCTACTATTTGGGTAGTGGCCGCGGTAGGAATGGGCATAGGTGCCGGTTATTATTTTGCTGCTGCTTGTAGTAGTATTTTTATGATTTTGACATTAGCGATACTCCCTTATTTAGAGCAATATATTGACACTCTAAATCAAGCCAAAAAATATTCGGTTTTAGTAACATACCAAAAAGATTCTATTGAAAAAATAGAAGCGGTTTTTTCTAATTATAAAATAAATTATAGGTTAGTACGAGCTCATAAAACTGAAGATAAAATCAATTTAGAATGGGACATACAAGCGCACAAAAAATTGCATATGAAATTATCTCAGGCATTAATGGAAAATCCCGATATTTTAGAATTTACTTGCTAATTTGAGAAGAGCTAAAAAGACTGAAACATCAGTTGGATTTTAGCCAACAGTTCACCAACTCCTAGACTAGCCCAAAAAACAAACACTCCCAATACAATTAAAACAATAGAGGGAATTGACCATCTGGTCTTTTTTTGGAACAACTCCTGGAATGGAGGATAAAATACTACGGATAAAAGCAGTATAAAAATTCCAAATTCAGGATCGTTACCAAAAAAACAATTAATCAATCCAATAACAGAAAATAACACTGCAAAAAGCCAACTCAAAAAAATAGATATCGCCTGTTTCATATAATTTTAGTTTAGTTTTTTAATTTTTTTTGCTGGAACACCCGCCACGATAGTATTATCAGCAACGTCTTTATTGACTACGGCTCCAGCGGCAACAATGGCATTTTCGCCAACGGTTACTCCTGGCAATATAAAAGCTCCAGCACCAATCCAAGCATTCTTTTTAATCACAATTTTAGCTAAGTCTAACGATTTGCGATTGTTAGGATCAGTCGGATGATTTTCAGTAATTAAACTCACCTTTGGCCCTATTAACACATCATCTTCAATAGTTATACCTCCCAAGTCTAGAAAAGAACAGCCATGATTGATAAAAACGTTTTTGCCAATAGTGGTATGTTTCCCAAAATTAGTATGAAAAGGCACAAAAATAATAGTGCTTGAGTCAATAGAACTCCCAATAATTTTACCTAATTGTACTCTAATTTGATTAATATCTGTAGCGGTATTCAAAGCCGAGGATAAGGCAATGGTTTGCGAAACCTGTTTCCAAAGTTGCGGCAAATCGGGATCGTTTTTGTCGATAATTCCTCCTGCTAACATTTTTCTAAAAATATCCATATATTGTTTCTGTTCCATTTAATTTAGTTCGATAAATATAGGGAATTAATTAAATTCTATCTTTGTTACTATGAATCGTATTGAAATTACCAAAATATCCCTTGAACAATTAGCTCAATTACAAGAAATAGGTCGTAAAACCTTTACAGAGACCTTTTCTTCTACTAATTCAGAAGAGAATATGAAAACGTATTTAGAAAATGGTTTTTCTACTGATAAACTCACTTCTGAGTTACAAAATCCCGAGTCTGAATTTTATTTTGCCACACTAAACGAGGTGGTCATTGGTTACCTAAAAATTAACTTCGGACAAGCACAAACAGAAGTACAAGAAGGCAATTCTCTTGAAATAGAGCGTATTTATGTTTTGCAAGACTTCCACGGAAAAAAAGTAGGACAATTGCTGTACGAAAAAGCCATTCAAATCGCTAAAAACAAAAAAGTAGCCTTTGTATGGTTAGGCGTTTGGGAAGAAAATCATCGAGCCATTCAGTTTTACACCAAAAACGGATTTGTGGCTTTTGACCAACATATCTTTACACTTGGCAACGACGAGCAAACGGATATTATGATGAAATTAGCAATTTAAGGAATAATCATTCCGTAATTATAATACCTTAGCAATAACTTATTACATAGTCTTATGGCATTATTTTTAACTTTATTATTAGTGGTTATTGCGCTAATTTGCTTGATTTCATGGTTTAAAATCAATCCTTTTATTGCTTTTATTATTGTTTCGATCTTTGCAGGACTCGCACTTGGAATTCCATTTTCTCAAATTACAGCAGCAGTACAAAAAGGGATTGGAGACATGATGGCTTCGATTGTCATTGTGATTTGTATAGGGGCAATGATTGGAAAATTAGTAGCCGAAAGTGGTGCAGCAAAAGTGATTGCTAACCGAATTATTCAGCTTTTCGGAAAAGACTATATTCAATGGGGAATGGTACTTACCGGATTTATAATTGGGATTCCGCTTTTTTATAATATTGGATTTGTGCTTGTTATTCCAATTATCTTTTCATTGGTGTACCAATATAAAATTTCGCCAATGCTAGTAGGTCTTCCTATGTTGGCTTCTTTATCTGCAGCCCATGCTTTTTTGCCACCTCATCCCTCTCCTGTGGCACTAATTGCTATTTTTAACGCAGATTTGGGTAGAACTCTTTTTCTAGGAATACTGTGTGCAATACCCGCTATCATAATTGCAGGTCCAATGTTTTCGAAAACCATAAAAACAATAGGAAACAAAACTGAAGAAACCCTTTATAAATCAGAACAAAATGACTTACAATTACCTTCAGTTCGAATTAGTTTTGTTGCCGCTTTACTGCCTGTCGGAATTATATCATTGGCTCATATTCTTCCTTTTTTCTTTTCAAAAGAATCACTAGTAACGAGTAGCTGTTCAGCTATTGGCGACCCTACCATAGTAATGCTTTTGTCCCTAATTGTAAGTAGCTATTTATTAGGGATTCGATTGGGAAAATCAATTTCCGAATTAATGCATCTTTATGAAAATGCAGTCAAAGAAATTGTACTCATAGTATTAATTATAGGAGGTTCTGGGGCTTTGAAAGAAGTGCTAATTCAAAGTGGTGCCGGCGATCAAATTGCCTTGTTTTTTGATCATATAACCATTCATCCATTAATTTTAGCCTGGTTAATTGCAGCTACTATTCGAGTGTGTTTGGGTTCAGCCACAGTGGCAGGACTAACAACAGCGGGCATTGTAGCGCCTATGATGCAGCATATTCAAGTAGATTCTAGTTTAATGGTTTTAGCTATTGGAGCAGGAAGTATCATGTTTTCTCACGTTAACGATTCTGGATTTTGGCTTTTTAAAGAATATTTCAAGCTTTCTATAAAAGATACTTTTAGAACTTGGACTTTAATGGAATCGTTATTATCAATAGTTGGACTAGTTGCTGTAATGACTTTGAATTACATACTGCCACTACTTTAATTTTATTCAGATCAACCGCTATTTTACCCACTGATGGTGAAAAAACTGCCCCGATTCAGCATCAACACGTTGAAAAGTATGTGCGCCAAAGTAATCTCTTTGAGCTTGAATTAAATTCGCCCCCGATTTGTCCGTCATCAAGCCATTCAAAAAATTAATGGATTCACTCCAACAAGGCACTGCAATTCCTGCTTGAATAGCCTTGGCTACAACAGAGGCAAGTGCGGGTTTCAATTCAACAATTTTTGGAAGTAAATTTTTTGAAAACAATAGGTTTTTTTCTTCTTTCAAAATGGGAACAATCTCTTGCATTAACTGAGAGCGAATAATACATCCATTGGTCCAGATGCGTGCTACTTCGCTTAAATTAATGTCCCAATTGTATTTTTCTGAAATCCCTTGAATTAACCAAAAACCTTGGAAATGGTTGATTATTCGTGCCAGTTCATAGCCCGAACGGATGACTTCCCAATCTAATTCTTCTGCCGTATTGGAACTACTTTTTTGATTATAAAGAGCGCTCATTCTAGTTCTAATTTCCTTAAAAGAAGACAAATAACGCGCATACAAAGCAGTTGCAATCATCGTAGCTGGAATTCCTTCTTTAGTCATCTCAACCGTAGTCCAATTGCCTGTCCCTTTACTATCTGCTTTATCAAGAATGGCTTCTATAATCCAATTGTTTTGCTCTTTTTCTTTCAAAATAGCAATGGTAATATCTAACAAATAACTTCCTACTTGATTGTGTTTCCAAGGAGAAATCAAATTGGCAATTTCCTCTGGGTTTTTGCCAGATGCGACCCCAATTGTATAAATTTCAGACAATAGTTGCATCTCGGCATATTCTATTCCGTTATGAACCATTTTTACAAAATGACCACTTCCTTCTTTGCCAATATACGTACAACACGGATTTCCATCAGCGTCTTTTGCCGCAATGGCAGCAAGAAAAGGAGCAATAATTTCATAGCCTTCCAAAGAACCGCTAGGCATTAAAGATGGCCCGTGTAACGCGCCTTCTTCACCACCAGAAATGCCACAACCTATGAAATGAATTCCTTGGGTTTCCAAATCTTTAATTCGGAAATTCGTGTCTTGATAAAAGGAATTTCCTGCGTCAATTATACAGTCATTGGGCGCTAATAAGGGTGCCAATTCCTGAATCATTTGGTCAATTGCAGCACCCGCCGGAATCATTACGATTATTTTTTTCGGACTTTGTAAAGATTCAATAAATTGGGGAAGATTGTCAAATGCCTGCGTGGCAGCTAATACTTCATGTTCGGCTTTAAAAGTAGTTGCGATAGCTTCTTCTACATTGGGAATATGTCGGTTAAACATGGACAAACTAAACCCTTTGGAAACAATATTTCTAGACAGGCTTTTTCCCATAACACCAAGCCCAATTAATCCAATTTCAGATTTATTAAAAACTTCGCTATGAATAGAATCGACTATTGTATCTGGATCTTGCATAATGGATATGGAATAAGCATTTTGAGGTATTTCTAAAGTGTCAAATTGTGATTGTAATAACGAAGGCGGAATAAAATGGTTTTTTCTCGCTTCCATTCGGGATAAAATTGCCTCATAACTTCCTTCTAAAAAAACGAATTTGACATGATTGGACACCGAAAGACTCAACAAGTCTCGATAGGATTTTTTTAGGCTGGAACAGGCCACAATACAGCCTTTTTGAGTTATATTTTCTTGTATTAACTGATTCAAACTCAAAAGCCATTCTTTACGGTCTTCATCATTGAGCGGATTTCCAGAAGCCATTTTATCAATATTGGCTTTCGAATGAAAATCATCTCCATCAAAAAAGGGAAGTTGGGTTTTTTGTGCCAATAGCTGGCCGATGGTGGTTTTTCCTGATCCAGAAACCCCCATAATAATAATGGCTTTATTGGTGTTGATTACGTTCATTTTCATTTTCGATCTGCTATTATTGATGAGTAAAAAACTTCACCCGATGACCGAAGTAAATGTATTGTAATTTTATTAGTCTGAAAAATTGGTAAACAAAATTTTCTTTTTCAGAATTAGAAATAAAAAAACCCAGCACGTTTGTGTCGGGTTATTTAATGATGCTCTTTATGGTAAAATTGGAAACAATCTAGTCCTTACAAGTCGCCATTATTTTGCTTCCCAAGCATCCATTATTCCGAATTTAATATCCGTATAACTTGAGATTAGCCAAATAATAAAAACAATTAATAAAATAGTCTTCCAATTATTTATAACAAGTGATTTTATATCATTGATTAATTGGTTCATAGCTGTAAATTTAAAAGTAAAATTATTTATCTTGTCTTTATATTTTTCAACACCATACTTTTGGTAAACAAGCAATTACGCCTTTATTTACTATTCATGTCTATTCCCAATCCAAACAAAGTAAACACCAAAATAAGATGAAATAACAGAACTGCTTTTTGCCAAGAGGGTCTGTCATTCCATTTTTGTTCCTGATTAAAAGGGTCGAAAGCCAAGGCGATTCCAAAAGAGGATGCTGCTTGCATAAAATCTTTGGAAAAAAACAATTGGAAAAAGCCTACTAGAATAAACCCAATATAAAGAAATTTGTTAAATGAAGTTTTCATTGAGATGTCGTTTAATTTATTTCAAAATTAAATCATAGCCATAACTCAAAATTGTACTTTTAAGACACTACTTAATTTCCCAAATAATCTTATCACCATCCACTTTACTTGCTGACTTAAAAAAGTCTTTAGGGTTATGGTTTGTGATTTTTCTGAACTCTTTAATAAAATAAGATTGGTCATAAAAACCTTCATCATAGGTTAATTCCGTTAAATTCTTCCATTGAGAACTATTTAACTTATTCCTTAAAGAACTCCTGAATCTACAAATCCTTCTATATTCCACCGGACTACAACCCATATGTTTTTGAAAATGTCTTTGAAATGTTTTTAGATTAAGACCTACCTTACTTGCAATGTCAGGAATGGAAATTTTTTCATTACCATTTTCTAATAATGTCAACGAATTTTCAATACTGGACAGGTCTTGATTGTCACAAAATTGGGACAGCAAAAATGATTCGATTTTACTAATATCATCATTGCCAGAAAATAAACTTTCTCCAAATTGACTCCATACATCATTAATTAATTCTTGGGAAAATTTAGGTGCCAATGAAAGGTAATTATCCTTGAAAAATCGATTCAATCCTGCTGGTTTGAATATAATAGAAATTTCCCTTAATTGGCCTTTGTATTCTAAAAATACGGGGGTTGTGTATTTTCCAAGAAGTTCGATTTTTACTCCCACATCAGTATTTCCTGAAATATGAAGAGACCAATTTTGTCTATGAACAGATGCTCCCTTGAAAAATGTAAGTCCAGTATTGAAATGGGGGAATGCTACATACCTAAAGATTGAATTAGGCTTACCTTCATACATATAAAAGCATTCAATATACTTTTTTAGAATTGGTGAAGATGGAACTATTGTCTTTATCACAAGAAAGAGAGATTTGTTCTAAAGTTAATTAAAGAAAAATAAAAAGATTCAACTAGCCTAACTCACTTATAGACAAAGAAAAAGCCATCATTTCTGATGGCTTTCTGCTTTTTGCTCCCC
>CAZOHO010000077.1:0-9300 GCA_964579755.1 uncultured Flavobacterium sp. | reverse complement strand
CTCTTTTTGAAAAATTAAGTTTGAGTAAAAAAGATTCGGATATGATGCGTTTTGCGAACCGAATGGATCAATTGTCTGAAAGCAATGATTCGCGTAAGATAGAAAGCGAGAAAATATTCTTAATTCGTAAAATTGAAGAAGTGCAAAATGAAATTTTCCAATTAGAAAATAATATTCAGTTTTTCACCAATACTAAAAATGCAAAAAAAGAAAATTCAATTGTGTTGGAAGTTCGAAAAAACATCGCCATCCACAAGGAAAGTTTAGAAGTTTGGAAAGAAAAACTGAAACAATTACGAAACCTAAAGCAGGAATAATTTTTATCCTTATAGCTAAAACCTCAATTCAAAAGATTGAGGTTTTTTTATACAAAAAATTGAAGGAATGATAAATATCATTTTAATTGGTCGAAAGTCGGTTTACTTTTGGATATTCAAATGATTTTGTTATGACTAATTCTCTTATACAAAAGTACAATGTTCCTGGGCCAAGGTACACTAGTTACCCTACAGTTCCCTATTGGAATGAGCTTGATTTTACTTATGAAATTTGGTTAGACACACTCAAAAAATCATTTGTAGAAAGCAATTCAACAGAAGGAATTAGTTTGTATATCCATTTGCCTTTTTGCGAAAGCATGTGTACTTTTTGTGGATGTAACAAGCGTATTACAAAAAATCACGAAGTAGAAAATCCTTACATTCAAGCAATTTTAAAAGAATGGACTTTGTATTGTGACGTTCTTAGCGAAAGGCCTAACATTAAAGAAATTCACTTAGGAGGAGGAACGCCTACTTTTTTCTCTTCTGAAAATTTAGCAATGCTCATCAATGGCATTTTTGCAAAAGCAGATAAAGCTCCTGACTATGAATTTAGTTTTGAAGGACACCCCAATAATACTACGCGCGAACAATTGCAACAATTATACGATTTAGGTTTTAGACGGGTGAGTTTTGGAGTTCAAGATTATTCTGAAAAAGTACAAAAAGCAATTCATCGCATTCAACCTTTTCTTAATGTTGCCAAAGTAACTTTGTGGGCAAGAGAAATTGGCTATACTTCAATAGGTCATGACATTATTTTTGGTTTGCCTTTTCAAGAAAAAGAAGATGTGATTGACACTATTGAAAAGACCAAGTCGTTACAACCTGATCGTTTGGCTTTTTACAGCTACGCACACGTGCCTTGGATTAAAGGAAATGGACAGCGCGGTTTTAACGACGAAGACATTCCAAAAGATGATAAAAAAAGAGAGTTATACGAAACCGGTAAACAATTGTTATACGAAAACGACTATCACGAGATTGGGATGGATCATTTTGCATTGACAAGCGATAGTTTATTTCAATCATTTGAGGTAGGCAAACTGCATCGCAATTTTATGGGATACAGTTCTTCCAAAACACAATTGATGATTGGTTTAGGTGTTTCGTCTATTAGTGACAGTTGGTACAGCTTTGCTCAAAATGTAAAAACTATAGAAGAATATTACCAATTGTTAGACACCAATACTATTCCTGTATTTAGAGGCCATCTATTGACTGAAGAAGATTTAACTATTAGAAGACACATTCTGAATTTGATGTGCCAATTTGAAACCTCTTGGGCTGTCCCAGAGAACTACTTTAATGAAATTCCTGAAATAGTAATTCAATTAAAAGAAATGGAAAAAGACGGACTAGTTAATTTCATTCCTGAAGGCATTCAAGTAACAGAGGCGGGAAAACCCTTCGTTCGAAATATTTGTATGGCTTTTGATTTATTATTAAAACGAAAAGCGCCAAACACAGCTTTATTTTCGATGACAGTATAAAAAAAGCACACTTTAAAGTGTGCTTTTTGATTCTAAAATAAATCCATTTAACTTTTAATAATCGATAGCAATTCGTCTTTCATGAAGAGTAAATTAGCTTTTAATTGATGTAAATGTTCATCGGTAGCCACTTCTACGCCCATATTGATTCGGTGAATTTCGTGTTCTAATTCGTGATACTCATCAAATACTTTTCTAAAATGTTCATCCTCAATTTTTAATTGATGAATTCTATCGTGGTACTCTGGTAATTCGTGTAATAAATCGTGTCTTTCCATTGTTACAAATTTTAAATTCTAAACTATTTTTAATGACAATTTGGAGTTTCTTGAATAAATAAACTCATATTGGCTGGTGAAACGTAGGGAATTCCTAATCCCAATCCGCGCAATATGAATAAAATACCTATGGTAACACCCACATAAGGAATCGCTTTTTGAACTTTATTACGAAATGAAAGTGTCATAAAAGAATTCAAATAGGTTACACTACTCATCATAGGAATAGTACCCAATCCAAAAAGCAACATATACACTATTCCAAAAGGGACACTTTGCATCGCAATGGCGCCAAATAAAGCTACATATACCATTCCGCAAGGCAAAAAACCATTTAATAAACCAATAGTAAATAGTGATTGGTAACTTTTATTTTTAAACTGTTTCCCTAAAGCTATTTTAATCTTCGAAATCAGACGAAATACGGGTTTAGAAAAATTATAATTGGCCAACACTCTTTCCGGTGTTAGGATCGTAATAATCATCGCTACACCAATAAAGATAGACATTTTTTGCTGAATTCCTGCAAGAAAAAAACCTTTTCCTACCAAACCAAAAACCAAACCAATTATAGCATAGGCAGACAAACGTCCGAAATGGTAGGTTATGATTTGACTCGCTTTTTTCGTTGGATTATTTCTATCTACTGGAATCATCATAGCAATTGGCCCACACATCCCAATGCAATGGAGGCTACTTATTAAACCAAAGATAAAAGCAGAATACAACATAGACAGCTAATTAATATAGATTGTTTCTTTAGTTAAATACGATTTTCCTTCGTATTGCCATTCCATATTAATATCCCAACGGCCACCTACCAAACTTTTTTTAGGTATGAGCAAAGTTGGTTCAGAAATAGAAATCGGAATTTCGAAATCCATTTTTTTGTTAGATGGCCTATAAAGGGATACTGTTCCTTTAATTTTCTTTGGAACAAACACTGATGGAAAAGTAATCAAAACTCCTTCCTGAGTTACTATGACCTTTGGTTTTTCGACCAAATCCTGCGCGTTTTGAGTGCGTTGCATTTCTTTTCCAAATTGCGCATCGTGCTTGTAATACTCTTCTATAACCAAATCATTGTCGTATTTTGAATTCGATTGTACTTCAATTACAAAATACAAAATAAACGCCATGAATAATCCAAATGCCATTACAATACCTGTTCCCCAATTGATTTTCATCGTTTTACTATTTTAAAAAGTAATTAATCAAAACTTCTTGGACTTAAAAAATTAGTCGTTGCTGTTTCAATTTTTTTATTTCCGTTATACACCTCAATTTCTAATTTAGTCTTATCCGTTTCTAATAAAAACTGATTGATTTCAATAAATAAAGTCCCGCCATTCATACCCTGTTTAGGCACTTTAAAATCTTGTTGACCCACTACTTTCAAAGTTCCTTTAATGCCCACTAATTTAAAGTGAATGTCTTTAAATTCATCATTAGTTTTGTTAATTATTTTGAATGTATATACATTACTAATGTTATCCCCTTTGTGTTGGTATAACTGACCTGGCAATCGTAAAATAGACGCTTCTACATCGGTTCTTAAAAACAACAAACCAGTCAAAACACCTACCAAAATAATCAACACAGCAGAATATCCTTTCATCCTTGCCGTGAATTGAAACTTGGATTTTTTCTCAATTTCGTCTTCTGAGGCATACCGAATTAAACCTTTGGGTAAACCAACGCTTTCCATAATAGTATCGCACTCATCAATACATGCCGTACAGTTCACACATTCTAATTGCGTTCCGTTTCGAATATCGATTCCCGTTGGACAAACGTGAACACATTGGTGGCAATCGATACAATCTCCTTTTCCGGCTTTAGCACGATCTTCATTTTTATTGAATTTAGCTCTTCCTGCTTCTTTTTCGCCACGAACAAAATCGTACGCTACGTTAATCGATTTGTTATCCAAAAGTACCCCTTGCAATCTTCCATAAGGACATGCAATAATACACACCTGCTCTCTGAACCAAACGAAAACAAAATAGAAAACTCCAGTAAAAATTAACAACGCGATTAAAGTGCTAAAATGGCTTTCGGGTCCTTCTTCAATCATTTTAAAGAGTTCATCACTACTAATTAAATACGCTAAAAAGACATTGGCTATAAAAAAAGAGATAACCAAAAACAAAAACCATTTGATTCCTTTTTTTCCTATTTTCTCGGCGTTCCATTCTTGTTTGCTCAAACGAATTTGCGCCCCTCGATCTCCTTCTATCCAAAATTCGATTCGACGAAAAACCATTTCTAAAAAAATAGTTTGCGGACAAATCCATCCACAGAATATACGCCCAAAAATTACCGTAAAAAGAATAACAAAAACAACCCCAACAATCATGAATAAAACAAACAGATAAAAATCCTGAGGCCAAAATGGAAAACCAAAAATATTGAATCGGCGTTCCAATACATTGAACATCATAAATTGATTTCCATTGATTTTAATAAACGGATTGGCAATCAGTATCGCTAACAAAAAATAACTAACTAATTTTCTGTACTCATACAACTTACCTGAAGGCTTTTTAGGAAAAATAAATTTTCTTTTTCCCTCCTCGTCTATGGTTCCGATACTGTCTCTAAAAGATTCGTCTAGCAAATTTGACATTAGGTCGAAATTTTAAAAGACCAATTTCAAAATCGAAATTGGTCTTTTAGTTAGTGTAATTATTTTGCTGATGTTGCAGCAACTTCCTCTACCCAAACTTCCCCTTCTGGAGCTTTTGGATCTTTTGGATTACTTCCTTTCAAAGAAATAATATAACTCGCCACTTTTTGAATTTCTTTTGGTTTCAAAGTACCTTTCCAAGCAATCATCCCTTTTCCATCACGACCACCATTAGTAATAGTGTGAAATAAGTTTTTAATTCCTCCTCCTAAAATCCACTGTTCATCAGTCAAATTAGGTCCAATTTGCCCTCCAGCATCAGCTCTATGACAAGCCGCACAATTGGTTTCAAAAATTGTTTTACCTTCTGCTAATGCAGGTGCATCTGAGATAAGAGTAACTGTTTTTTCATCCATCAAATCAGGAGCCGTTTTCATATATTCAGCTACTTCGATTTTAGCTTGTGCCATTTCTTTTTTCAATTCCATTTCTTGGTCATCAGCACCTAAAATTTCAAAACGAACTAAATAGATAGCAGCAAAACCAATACAAGCATAGAACAGATAAATCCACCATGGCGGTAAATTATTGTCTAATTCTTTTATTCCGTCATAATCGTGATCCAATAAAAGTTGGCTTTCATTTTCAATTGATTCTGACTTAGTCAAAGATTTGACAATTTTAGTATACCATTGGCTCTCTTTAAAACTTACTTGGGCTGCTAATTCTAATTTTGCTTTTTGCTCTTCTGTCAATAGTTGATATGTTATTTTATCAATTGCACTTACTGTAATTTCTATTGCGATTAAAAGAAATAGAAAAACAAACAAGAATACAGAAACCATTGGAAACTTTACAAAAGCAGGTCGATCTCCAGAATCAATAAAAAATTCCATTGCGCCAAAAACGCCAAAGAAGATAAGAGGTACTCTTACATATACAGGGATTAATTTTTTCATTTTAAAAAGTTTAAAAAATTATAATGATGGATTCTCATTCAACGGAATCTGACTTAACTCGTCTATTTTCTCTTTTTTATATGAGAATACCCAAAGTCCTAATCCTACAAAAAATAAAAAGAAAATTAACAATGATAGTATTGGATAAATCGCAACTCCCGCGATGGTTTCCATATTGTGTTTTATTTGTTCAAACATAGCTTACCATATTATTTTTTTACTTTAATATCTGTTCCTAAACGTTGCATATAAGCTATTAGAGCTATAATTTCTCTTTCATTCATTGGAACAAATTTTTCACCTTTAGCTACTGCTTTTTTCTTACTTTCTTCATAACTTTTCACAAAGTCAGGATCATTTTTCAAGCTCTCTTCAATTGTAATAGCTTGAGCTCTTAAATCTTTTTGAGCATTCGCCACTTGCGCTGGTGTATAAGGCACTCCAAGAGTAACCATCGCTTCCATTTTCTTTTGAGTCATAGAAATATCCATTGCCTCATTGTCAAACAACCATTTATATCCTGGCATAATTGAACCTGCAGAAATACTTTGTGGATTCCAAAAGTGATTGAAATGCCAGTTATCATTATACTTACCACCTACTCGCAATAAATCAGGTCCAGTACGTTTTGATCCCCAAAGGAATGGATGGTCATAGACAAACTCTCCTGCTTTAGATTGTGGTCCATAACGTTCTACTTCACTACGGAAAGGTCTTACTGATTGTGAATGACATCCCACACATCCTTCACGAATGTATAAATCACGTCCTTCTAACTCCAAAGGTGTATACGGTTTAACACTAGTAATTGTTGGTATATTCGATTTGACCATAATCGTTGGTACGATTTGAATAATCCCTCCAATTAAAATAGCAACAGTAGCCAAAATGGTCAACTGAATTGGTTTTCTTTCCAACCAAGGGTGGAATTTCTCTCCTTTTAATCTTCCACTGCTGATCTGTTGTAATTCAGGAGCTTCGGCTAATTCATCTTCTATAGATTGACCTACTCTTACCGTTTGAATGATGTTGTATACCAACACTAACATTCCTGAAAGATACATCGTTCCTCCAACCGCTCTCATCCAATACATTGGAATTAATTGAGTCACTGTTTCTAAAAAGTTACCGTAAGTTAACGTTCCGTCTGGATTGAATTGTTTCCACATAGAAGCTTGTAAGAAACCTGCAACATACATTGGAAGTGCATATAATATAATTCCTAAAGTACCAATCCAAAAGTGGAAATTAGCTAATTTAGTAGAATACAAAGGAGTTTTAGTCATTCGCGGTATTAACCAATAAATCATACCAAACGCCATAAATCCGTTCCATGCTAAAGCACCAACGTGTACGTGAGCAATAATCCAATCCGTATAGTGTGCAATAGCATTTACGTTTTTAAGAGACAACATTGGTCCTTCAAAAGTAGCCATACCATAACCTGTAATAGCCACTACAAAAAATTTCAATACAGGTTCTACTCGTACTTTGTCCCAAACTCCTCTTAAGGTTAACAAACCATTAATCATACCTCCCCAAGATGGAGCAATCAACATTACTGAGAAAACAACTCCTAAATTTTGCGCCCAAGTTGGTAACGCAGAATATAATAAATGGTGTGGCCCAGCCCAGATATAAATAAAGATTAAAGACCAAAAGTGAACAATAGAAAGTCTATAAGAGTATACAGGACGATTAGCCGCTTTAGGAACAAAGTAATACATCAATCCTAAAAATGGTGTAGTCAAAAAGAACGCTACTGCATTATGTCCATACCACCATTGTACTAGAGCATCTTGAACACCTGCATATACAGAATAACTTTTTAAAGCAGAAATAGGTAACTCTAAACTATTGAAGATATGCAATACCGCTACGGTAACAAATGTAGCCAAGTAAAACCAAATCGCAACGTACAAGTGACGCTCTCTTCTTTTTATGATGGTTCCAATCATATTAATACCAAAGACAACCCAAATTAAAGCAATCGCAATATCGATTGGCCATTCTAATTCAGCGTATTCTTTTGAAGTACTAAATCCCAATGGTAAAGAAACGGCTGCTGCAACAATTATCAATTGCCAACCCCAAAAGTTAAGATTACTCAAGAAGTCACTAAACATTCTAGCCTTTAATAATCGTTGAAGTGAATAGTACACCCCAGCAAACATAGCATTACCCACGAAGGCAAAAATAACTGCATTAGTATGTAAAGGTCTCAATCTACCAAAACTCAACCACGAAATTCCGTCGGTAACGTTTGGAAAAAGAAACATAAAAGCCAGAATAAGTCCAACTAACATTCCTACCACACCAAAAACAATGGTGGCATAAAGGAATTTCTTTACAATTTTGTTGTCGTAATAAAATTGTTGCATTTCCATAATTAAATTTGTTTTTCTTCTATTGTTTGTACTGATTTATTTGGTTTTATTTTGAGTTCATCGTCAAAAAGCATTCTGACAGACGGTGTATAATCATCATCGTATTGCCCCGTTTTTACTGCTCTGATAAAAGCAATGAAAAAGCCAACTGCAACTATGATACTAATAGAGATTAATAAATAAATGACACTCATACCTTAAAATTATGTTAACAAAGTTAGTTTTAGTGATTCTCAAAAAATATGACATTTATCATACTAAGGCTAATTCAATTAAAATTAATCAAAAAAAGAATACAAAAATCTTTATTTTCTTTCTACATTTTTAGCATAGTAATTACTCATTAAAGTCACAAAACTTACTATCGTAATGGTACTCAAGGGCATAATGATAGCCGCAACAAGAGGTAACAAGTTTCCAGTAACCGCAAAAGAGAGTCCAACCACATTGTACAATAATGATAATATAAAACTCATTTTAATAGTTGTAATCGCTTTTTTAGAAAGTTTCAAAAACGAATGAAGTTGCTGAAACACACTTGCGTCCAAAATTGCATCACAAGCTGGAGAGAAAACATTCACATTCTCCGAAATGGAAATCCCTACATTACTTTGTGCCAAAGCACCCGCATCATTTAACCCATCCCCTACCATCATTACATTTTGTCCTTTTTCTTGCAAATTTTTAATGAATTCTAATTTCTGTTCTGGTTTTTGATTGAAAATTAATTCCGTTCCTTTAGGTAATAATTGTTCCAAAGCATCTCGTTCCCCTTCATTATCACCTGAAAGTATTTTCAATTGATACTGCTGACTCAAATTAGTAAAGAGCGCTGCCAGACCTTCGCGATATTGATTATTGAAAACATATTTCCCTAAATAATTTCCGTTGATTTTAATATGAACTGAAGTTTGTTGAACCTCATTTTCTTCTATCGAACCCACAAAAGAAGCTGACCCTAACTGTATAATCGTTTTATCTATTTGAGCTTGAATTCCTTTTCCAGTAATTTCGTCAAAAGCACTCACTTTAAGAATTTTAGTTTCAGGCAAAAAGTCATACAACATCCTACTTAGTGGATGATTAGAAGCGCGCAGTACATTTTTGACTAAAACAATTTCGCTTTCTGAAAGTAACTTACCTTGATAGGAAATATTTGATTTTTTGTTGGTCGTAATAGTTCCTGTTTTATCCATAACAAATGCTAAGTTTTTAGTTTTAGCTACGCTTTGTC
>CAZOHO010000076.1:0-9400 GCA_964579755.1 uncultured Flavobacterium sp. | reverse complement strand
GCAATTTCTTCTTCTACATTGATATTTCCAGTAATTGGAATAAAATATTCATTTGATTTCACACGGAAAGACAAAGCACCATCTACTTTATCAGACACATAGTCCAAAGAAGTGATATTACCTAATTTGCTAACAACTGCATCAAAATAAGTTGAAGCTTTATCATTATTCACCACCTTCAATTCAATGGTATCTTTGAACGGAATGTTCTTGTCTTTACGAATCGTTCTAATACCCGAAATCACTTCGATAATGTTATCAAAATCAGTAATCAAACTCGCATTAAATGGTTTCATTGTTGGCCAAGTAGAAACAATCAATGCTTCTTCTTTAGTTCTTTCAGTTAATAATTGCCAAATTTCTTCCGTCAAGAACGGCATGAATGGGTGTAATAATTTCAAGTTGCTTTCCAACATTTCAATAGCTTTCGCCAAAGTCAGACTGTCAATTGGTTGTTGGTATCCCGGTTTAATCATTTCTAAAAACCAAGAACAGAAATCGTCCCAAACCAATTTATAAATACCCATTAAAGCGTCTGAAATTCTATATTTTTCAAAATTATCTTCAATTTCTAAAAGGGTTTGTTGTAATTTAGCTTCATACCATTCAATCGCTACTTTAGACGATTCCGGTTGCGAAATAGCATCTGATACTTCCCAACCTTTAATCAGTTTGAACGCATTCCAAATTTTATTGGTAAATGCTTTCCCTTGGTTACACAATTCTTCGTCAAACATAATGTCATTTCCTGCCGAAGCACTCAACAACAAGCCTACACGAACACCATCTGCACCAAACTTATCAATCAAATCTAAAGGATCAGGAGAGTTTCCTAACGATTTTGACATTTTACGTCGTTGTTTGTCACGAACTAAACCGGTTAAATACACATTTGTAAATGGTTTTTTACCCGTGTATTCGTAACCTGCAATAATCATTCGCGCTACCCAGAAAAACAAAATATCCGGTCCCGTAACCAAATCATTCGTTGGATAATAATACTTAAAATCTTCGTTTTCAGGATTCATAATACCGCCAAAAACCGCCATTGGCCAAAGCCAAGAAGAAAACCAGGTATCTAAAGCATCGACATCTTGAGTTAGGTTGTCAGTTGTCAGTTGTGGGTTGTTGGTTCTTTGTTTTGCTAACTCAAGCGCTGCTTCAATGGTTTCGGCAACTACAAAATCTTCTTTTCCGTCGCCATAATAGTAGGCTGGAATTTGTTGACCCCACCACAATTGACGTGAAATATTCCAATCGCGAATATTATTCAGCCAATGCGCATAGGTATTATCAAAACGTTTTGGATGCAATTTAATTTCGCTATCTTCTAAAACCGCTTTGATGGCTGGTTTTACCAAATCTTCCATTTTCAAGAACCATTGATCGGACAAACGAGGTTCAATTACTGCTTTGGTTCGTTCTGAAGTTCCTACTTTATTTAAGTGTGTCTCAGTTTTTGCCAAAGCACCAACCGTTTCTAATTCTTTGGCAATAGCTTCACGAACCACAAAACGATCTTGTCCTTGGTAATGCAAACCAAAGCTATTTAAAGTAGCATCTTCATTGAAGATATCAATAATTTCTAAATTATGTTTCTCGCCTAAGGTTTTGTCGTTCATGTCGTGAGCAGGTGTCACTTTCAAACAACCAGTACCAAATTCTACATCGACATACTCATCTTCAATGATGGGTACTACTCTACCGCAAATTGGTACAATGGCTTTTTTACCTTTCAAATGGGCAAAACGCTCGTCGTTCGGATTAATACAAATGGCTGTATCTCCAAAAATAGTTTCTGGACGTGTCGTTGCCACAGTCAAGAAGTCGTTACTTCCTTCAATTGTATAGTTAAGAAAATACAATTTCCCTTGTTGTTCTTCATAAATAACTTCCTCGTCAGACAAGGTCGTTTTCGCTTCTGGATCCCAATTCACCATTCGGTAACCGCGATAAATCAAGCCTTTGTTGTACAAATCCACAAACGAACGAATTACAGATGCCGACATGTCTGGATCCATCGTGAATTTGGTACGTTCCCAATCACAAGAAGCACCCAATTTTTTTAATTGGTCCAAAATAACCCCGCCATATTTATCTGTCCACTCCCAAGCGTGTGCCAAAAATTCCTCACGAGTCAAATCATTTTTATTGATTCCTTCAGCTTTTAGTTTAGCCACCACTTTGGCTTCGGTAGCGATAGAAGCATGATCAGTTCCTGGCACCCAACATGCATTCAATCCTTTCAAACGCGCTCTACGAATGAGCACATCTTGAATAGTATTGTTCAACATGTGCCCCATGTGCAACACTCCAGTTACATTGGGTGGTGGAATTACAATCGTATAAGGCGTTCTATGGTCAGGTTCCGAATGAAAATAGTTATTTTTCATCCAATAGTCGTACCACTTTTGTTCAATCGTTTTGGCGTCGAATTGTGCAGGAATTGTCATTGTATCGTAAATTCTTTTAATCGTTATATGGTGTTTATTTTCAGGTATGAGACATTGAATGTCAAATTCAGAAATAACACTTTATACTTTGGCTTTTATTTTGTAAGCCAAATAAGCAACAAAAGTAACTAATTAAGTAGACTATAAAAAACGAAATAAAAATTTGTAGTGTAAATAAAAGAAACTAACTTTACTAATCATTTAAATCATTTTTGAAAATGCAAAAAATAATCGCCCTCCTTTTATTCACCTTGTTTAGTAACATCAGTTTTTCACAAAGTGCTAAAATTGAATTTTCAGCCAAAGAAAACACCATTGATTACGGAAAAGTGACCAAAGCCACTGATTCAGGTATTCGCGTTTTTGAGTTTACTAATACGGGAGATGCTCCTTTAATTATAACCAATGTACTTTCTACTTGTGGTTGTTTGATTACTTCAAAACCTGACGCACCAATTCTACCTGGTAAAAAAGGAAAAATTGAAGTAAAATACAATATGGCCACTGGTCCCATTCGTAAAACGATTACGGTAGAAACAAATGCCACCAATTATGAGGGCGGAAGGATTGCTCTAAAAATAAAAGGAGAAGTTGTTGAATAAAACAAACTTTATATACATTAGAGAACGCCTTTTAAATTCAAAAGGCGTTTTTTATTTTTAAACACTTTACAATTCACTTCAAAGATTTTATTTTACCTATAAATACCTAAAAAATATAACATTTTAAGGCTTTTTTATGAGCAAATACACATATATATTCTAATAACTTAAGAAAAAAAATTGCAAATTTGCAATTCAAGATTGAAGACATGCCAAAATTATCCACCCGAGGACACTCCATGCCAGAATCGCCAATTAGAAAATTGGCTCCTTTTGCCGATATGGCAAAGAAAAAAGGACACAAAGTGTACCATTTAAATATTGGACAACCCGACATCAAAAGTCCAGAAATAGCGATTAACGCTATTAAAAATATTGATTTAGACATTATCGAATACGGTCCTTCTGCTGGTTATGAAAGCTACCGAAGAAAGTTAGCCCAATTCTATACCAACCAAAACGTAAACGTAAATACCGAAGATATTTTAATCACTACCGGTGGTTCTGAAGCCTTGTTGTTTGCTCTAGGGAGTATAATGGACCCTGAAGACGAGTTGATTATACCTGAGCCATTTTATGCCAATTACAGTGCTTTTGCTGCCGAATCTGCTGCCAAAGTAGTTCCAGTTAATTCGGGTTTTGAAACGGGTTTTGAATTACCTTCCATTGCTGATTTTGAAAAGTTGATTACACCCAAATCAAAAGCAATTTTGATTTGTAATCCAAATAATCCAACGGGGTATTTGTATTCGGAATCCGAAATTCTACAGTTGGGCGAATTAGTAAAAAAACACGATTTGTTCTTGATTGCCGATGAAGTGTACCGCGAATTCATTTATGGAGACGATATTCATTATTCGGTAATGAATTTAAAAGGTGTAGAACAGAATGTCATTATGATTGATTCGGTTTCGAAACGTTACAGCATGTGTGGCGCTCGAATTGGTTGTATGGTGACTAAAAACAAAGACGTAATTGCAGCTGCCATGAAGTTTGCACAAGCGCGACTTTGTCCACCTACCATTGAACAAATTGCCTGCGAAGCGGCTATTGACACCCCTCAAAGTTATTTTGATGAAGTAATTTCAGAATACCGTGATCGTCGAGACACACTTGTATCCGAATTAAATAAAATTGAAGGAGTAAAAGTAAGTACTCCTAAAGCTGCTTTTTATTGCATTGCCGAATTACCCGTTGACAATACGGATGATTTTGCGCAATGGCTATTAGAAAGCTATAATTTGAATGGCGAAACCGTAATGGTAGCCCCTGCTGGTGGATTTTACTCTACACCCGGTATGGGATTGAACCAAGTGCGCATTGCTTACGTATTAAACAAAGAAGATTTAATTCGTGCCGTTGCGGTATTGAAAGAAGCGATTTCGGCTTATAACGCGAGTAGAAAGCAAAATAAATAAGCTTACTTCACTTTAAGATATAAACTAAAGCAATACTCAAAAAGTATTGCTTTTTGCTTTTAGTGCAAACAATGATTAAATCCGAAAAGGGCTTCCTTTTTTTGCATTTTATTAATTATCTTTACCGCTTGAATTGACATACCCATTATAACAATAGCTTAGATGATCAACAACGAAGAATTTCAAGACGAAATAGGAAACAATCATATTAGTACCAATGCGAAAAATCCGCTAAGGGATGATGCTTTTGCTATTGCTGACGACGAAAAAATTGAACGCATTAAAAAAGACGTAGAGAATATCCTAACCACCCTAGGTATGGATTTGACCGATGATAGCTTGAAAGGCACTCCTAACCGAGTGGCTAAAATGTTTGTAAAAGAGATTTTTGGAGGATTGAATCCTGCCAGAAAACCAAAAGCTTCTACGTTTGATAACAACTACAAATACGGCGAAATGCTAGTGGAAAAAAACATTACGGTCTACTCCACTTGCGAACACCATTTATTACCCATTATTGGAAGAGCGCATGTGGCGTATATTTCAAATGGTACCGTAATTGGTCTTTCTAAAATGAACCGAATTGTAGAATATTATGCTAAAAGACCTCAGGTGCAAGAGCGTTTGACCATGCAAATTGTACAAGAATTACAAGAAGCATTAGGCACAGAAGATGTAGCGTGTGTGATTGATGCCAAACATTTATGTGTGAATTCAAGAGGAATTGGTGATATTGAAAGTAGCACCGTAACTTCGGAATTTGGAGGTAAATTCAAAGAGGTACAAACTAAAAGAGAATTTTTGGATTACATCAAATTAGAAACTCGATTTTAAAGAAAACCGACTTTAGCAACATAAAACCTTAGCCCTGATGGAAGCGGCATCCTTTACTGCCGATTTTCGGCAGGAAAGATACAGCGAACAGCAGGAAACAGCTCCTAAAAAAAATAGAAATGCCATTATATAAAAGTCAACAACTAAAAATATACAATTCTCTTTCGGGAGAAAAAGAAGTCTTTACCCCTATTCACGAAGGAAATGTTGGGATGTATGTTTGCGGCCCAACGGTGTACAGCAATGTACATTTAGGGAATCTGAGAACTTTTATGTCGTTTGATGTGATTTTTAGGTATTTCCGACACTTGGATTACAAAGTGCGCTATGTTCGTAACATTACCGATGTGGGGCATATTGTGGACGATGTGGATGAAGGCGAAGATAAAATTGCTAAAAAAGCGCGTTTGGAACAACTGGAACCCATGGAAGTAGTACAACGCTACACGGTGGATTTTCACGAAATTTTGAGTGCTTTTAATTTTTTACCGCCAAGTATTGAACCTACGGCTACGGGACATATTATCGAACAAATTGAAATCATCAAAAAAATAATCGAAACTGGAATTGGTTACGAAGCCAATGGATCGGTGTATTTTGATGTGGTAAAATTTAACGAAACAAATCATTACGGGCGTTTGAGCGGCAGAAACATTGAAGATATGTTAGCCAATACCCGTGATTTAGACGGTCAATCGGACAAAAGAAATCCGCAAGATTTTGCTTTGTGGAAAAAAGCCGAACCGCAACATATTATGCGTTGGCCTTCGCCTTGGAGCGATGGTTTTCCGGGCTGGCACTTGGAATGTACCGCAATGAGTACTAAATATTTGGGGAATCATTTTGATATTCATGGTGGCGGAATGGATTTAAAATTCCCGCATCACGAATGCGAGATTGCGCAAAATGAAGCTTGTACAGGACAAACTCCTGTTAATTATTGGCTTCACGCCAATATGTTAACGCTGAATGGCAAAAAAATGGCCAAATCGACTGGAAACAACATTTTGCCAAGAGAGATTTTGACCGGTGAAAATACGATTATGAGTAAAGCTTTTTCGGCTTCAGTAACGCGTTTCTTTATGTTACAAGCGCATTACCGAAGTATCTTGGATTTCTCAGATGATGCTATTGTAGCCGCTGAAAAAGGATACAAACGTTTGATGGAAGCGATGAGTGGTTTAGAATCAATTCCCGCTGCTGCTCAAAGTACGCTAAACATTGCCGAATGGAAACAGTTGTGCTATAAGGCTATGAACGACGATTTCAATACACCTATCTTAATTGCACAATTATTTGAAGGTGTTCGTTTTGTGAATGTACTAAAAGAAGGCAAAGAGACCTTGACTGCCGAAGATTTGAAAACTTTTGCTGCCGCAATGAATGCTTTTGTTTTTGATGTTTTAGGCTTAGAAGACGAAAAGGTTGCTGATGGAAACAACGACAAATTAGAAGGTACGGTAAACCTACTTATCGAAATGCGTAAACAAGCCAGAGAGAATAAAAACTTTGCATTGTCTGACCAAATTAGAGATCAATTATTGGCTTTAGGTATACAATTGAAAGACGGTAAAGAAGGAACCACTTTTAGTTTGTAATAGCATTGCAGTTTTTGCGACTCATTCAAAAAATACAACTATGTTTTCTAATATTCTCATTTTTCCTTTTTTGATGTTGGTTCGCTTTTACCAAGTGGCAGTTTCTCCGTTCACTCCGGCTGCTTGCCGATTTGAGCCTACTTGTTCTTCATATATGATCGAAGCTCTGAAAACACACGGTTTATTTTATGGCTTATTTCTAGGCACTAAACGAATTTTAAGTTGCCATCCTTGGGGACGAAGTGGTTATGATCCTGTTCCTCCCAAAAAATGCCAACACAAACTATAAATTAAATCTTTATTTTTACATTAAATAAATATAAAAAATGACACAGACTTTATCCATTGTTTGGAATCCTTCAGAAGGAATTGATTTGGGTTTTTTCATGATTCGTTATTACAGTTTAATGTTTGTAATTGCGTTTGGATTGGGTTGGTACATCATGAAACATATTTTTGTGCGTGAAGGTGAAACCATTGAAAAACTAGATTCGTTATTCATTTGGACGGTATTGGCTACTTTGGCTGGCGCACGTTTAGGACACGTTTTCTTTTACGATTGGGAATACTTTAGAAACAATTTATTGGAAATCTTTTTACCAGTTAAATTCGAGCCTAGCTTTCATTTTACAGGATTTCAAGGTTTAGCGAGTCATGGTGCGGCTATCGGAATTATATTGGCTATGTATTTTTACAGCAAAAATATTTTGCAAAAACCTCAATTATGGATTTTAGACCGAATTGTAATTCCAGTTGCAAGTGGGGCAATTTTTGTTCGAATGGGAAACTTCTTTAATTCAGAAATTATTGGAAAAGAAACTTCGTCATCTTTCGGAATTAAATTCATCCGTGATTATTTCAGTCCAAGAGATGCTGTTAATGCTACCCAAATCCCTGATCCAAACGAAGCCTATAAAGCCATTGCTACGGATCCAAAATTTTCTGCACTTTTAGAACAAGTTCCTGCCAAACACCCTACGCAATTGTACGAGGCATTCTGTTATATTTTTGTTTTTGCTATTTTGTTTTTCTTGTATTGGAAAACTGAAGCTCGCAAAAAATCAGGCTATTTATTCGGATTGTTTTTAGTATTATTATTCTCTGTTCGAATTGTAGTCGAATCTGTTAAAGAAAGTCAAGGCGGCTTTGAAAGTGCTTTAGGACTATTATCAACAGGACAATGGTTGAGTATTCCATTTATTTTGACTGGTTTTTATTTTGTGTTTACTGCAAAAAAAGTCTAATTAGAATAACTAACTTGTTCTCGATACAATTTCCTCCTAAAAAATCATTCAAACTGACGAAAAGCAATTAATTAAAATCTGCGAATCTGCGGTTGAAATTTAAAATAAAAAAGGCTGTCCGCATAGTGTGGACAGCCTTTTTTATTTTGACTCTACATATCAATATGTTTTACTTAAAAAACTTCAAATCAATTAAGTCTTAATGGGACTTAATTTCTTAATAACTACAATTTTAAAGTCATCCTTTCTTTTGGCATAATCCAATAATTTAGATAAACAAACGATCTTATTAGCTAACTTACTCGAGATTTTCACCTTATGGAAATACGGAATACATAGAGCAAAAAAAAGGATTCAACTTTCGTTGAATCCTTTTTAAAATATAGTGTATTAAAATTAAGCTTCTTTATGCTCTTTTTCAATTTGATTTTTGTCTGATCTAGATATCGTGTCTACCAATACTGGAGTTGCGATAAATAATGAAGAATAGGTTCCCACTACAATACCAACTAACATCGCAAAGATAAATCCTCTGATTGATTCTCCACCGAAGATAAACATTGTTAATAAAACAATAATCATCATTAATGAAGTATTCAAGGTTCTTGACAAAGTAGTATTAATAGATGCATTCACAATTTCTTCAAAAGTACCTTTACGTTTACCCATAATAAACTCTCTAATTCTATCAAATACAATTACTGTATCGTTCATTGAGTAACCAATAACTGTTAAGATAGCCGCAATAAAGTGCTGGTCCATTTCCATGTGGAAAGGCATGAACTTATAACACAATGAATAAATTCCCAATACGAAAATTACGTCATGCGCCACAGCTGCAATCGCTCCTAATGAATACTGCCACTTACGGAATGAAATCATTAAGTATAAGAAGATAACCGCCATGGCACCTAAAACAGCCCAATACGAGTTCGTTTTAATATCTTCAGAGATAGAAGCTCCAACTTTAGAAGCTTGTAATACCCCAACTTTTTTTCCATCATACGAATTAATGAATTGATCGTAAGTTGTAGCTGTATAATATTTCTTTAATGAATTAAATAGTTTCTGATTTACTTCTTTATCAATATCAAGACCTTCTTCAGTAATTTTATACTTAGTAGTAATTTTCAATTGATTGTCAGAACCAAAAACTTTTGCTTCTACAGGAGTACCAAACTCTTTAGACAATTCTTCTGAAACTACAGAAGCATCAATTGGTTTTTCAAATTTAACTTGGAAAGTTCTACC
>CAZOHO010000075.1:0-10044 GCA_964579755.1 uncultured Flavobacterium sp. | reverse complement strand
CTAAAGGAGCTAAAAAAGCAGGTGATGAAATCTGGGTTGCTAGATATTTATTAGACCGTTTGACTGAAAAATATGGTTACTATATTGAATACCACCCAAAACCACTTGGTGATACTGACTGGAATGGTTCTGGTATGCATGCTAACTTCTCTAACTCTGTGTTAAGAACATGTGGAGACCAAGCTACTTACGAAAGAATTTGTGAAGCGTTCCGCCCTGTAACTAAAGAACACATTGCTGTTTATGGTGCATACAATGACCAACGTTTGACTGGTAAACACGAAACTGCATCTATCCACGATTTCTCTTACGGAGTATCTGATAGAGGAGCTTCAATCCGTATTCCATTAATCACCGTTCAAAAAGGATGGAAAGGATGGTTGGAAGACAGAAGACCAGCTTCAAATGGAGATCCATACAAAATTGCTGCTAGAATTATCAAAACTGTAAAATCAGCTTTGTAATCTAATTCCAATTATATCAAATGAGTGCCTTCCAAAAGAAGGCACTTTTTTTTATGGTAAATTTTCTAGCTACTCTCTTATCAAATCCTATAAAAACCCTATTTTTGTTTCTATGACAAATACACTAAAACTATATATGGTCATGTTGGGTTGTACTCCCGAAGGCCGATATACCGAACAACACGATATTTTTTTCGGAATAGGAAATTCTTTAAAAGAACTAATTCCGCAAATGGATGTTTTTTGGCCTGAAGCCAAAGGGAAATTTCATATCGATGCTTGGCGCGAAGTAACCGCAGTTGACAACTTTTCCATTACAATCGAGCCTAAAAACATAATCGAAAACAACGAAAAATTATTCTTCATTAATTTAGGAGGCTATAAAAAAAATGAATTTGAAGAGTACCATTACAAAACATTGGCAGTAGCTGAAAGTTTGGGTTTAGCCGCCAAAGTAGCCAAAGCCACTACTTTCTATAAGCACTTTAGTTTTGAAGGAGCCGTCTCTCATATTGATGATAAATACGGTATTGATGTAGATGATATTTACAATGTTAATGATATTTTAGCTCCAATTTTTAAGGAAAAGCATTCCATACAAATCACACGTTCTAAAACACCTTTAGAAGAAGATTTACTTCATATTGGCTATTTAAAGATTGACAAAATCTAAATCGATTTTCTAAAACAATTCTACTTCAGATTGTTTTAAAAATGAGGTGATTCAATTGAAAAATAAGTTTAGATTTGAAACCAGATTAACAATTAACAACGAGTTCCAAAATAAAATATATGCAACGAATTACGATACTTATTCACTGCGAAGACCAAAAATCGATTATTGCCACAGTTACCAATTATATTGCCTCGATTGACGGAAATATTACCTACTTAGACCAACACGTAGATGCAGATGAAAATGTATTCTTTATGCGTTTAGAATGTGAGTTTAATGCTAAAGATTGGAATTTAGAATCGATTAAATCGCATTTTGAAACTCATTTAGCCAATCCATTCAATATGAATTGGGAAATTTATTCGCAAGATCAAAAGCCCCGTATGGCGTTATTTATATCAAAATACGACCACTGTTTGTATGATATTTTAGGCCGTTATAGTGCTGGCGAATTGAATCTTGAAATTCCTTTAATTATTAGTAACCACGAGGATTTAAGATCAGTAGCAGAACGTTTTGAAATTCCGTTTGAATACGTTCCGTTTACAAAAGAAATTAAAGCTCAAGGAGAACAACAACAATTGGATTTGTTAGCCAAGCATCAAATTGACTTTGTAGTACTAGCACGCTATATGCAAATTATTACACCGAATTTGATTGCCGCTTATAAAAACAAAATCATCAATATTCACCATTCATTTTTACCTGCATTTCCAGGGGCTAAACCCTATCATTCGGCTTTTAAACGTGGCGTAAAAATTATTGGAGCAACGAGTCATTATGTAACCGAAGAATTAGATGAAGGTCCAATTATAGAACAAGACATTACACGTGTTTCTCACTCCCATTCTATTGAAGACTTTATCATGAAAGGACGCGACTTGGAACGAATGGTTTTGGCTAGAGCCATAAAACTACATTCTGAACGTAAAACGATTGTTTACAACAACAAAACAGTAGTTTTTTCTTAGTTGTAAAAAACTTAACGAAGCTTCAACAAACTAATAACAAAACCTTAACACTACTACTACCAATCATTTATGATATTTGCAGTGATAATAAACTGGTTATTTATTATTTTGGTTTTGGTTAGTTTAAAAATGCCGATAGCTTTAAAAGTTATCGGCATTTTTTAATGATTTATTTTAATAAAGGAAAGCACCTCCGTATTAAACAAAATAGGCTGCTCTACATTGACAACATGTCCCGAATTTTGTATCACACACAGTTTAGAGCTTCGATAATGACTTTCAACTACTTTACGAACTGCGGGTAAAAACATATAATCTTCCTCTCCCATTACATACAATGTAGGAATATTTAACTCTACTTGACGAAACCATCTCAAAACAGGATTAATTTCGGCAGTCAATTTGAACCATTTAATGAATTCTTTTTGGTACAACTTCTTCGCTTCGTTGATAAACAAAATTCGAGATTGCTTGTGATTTTTATTAGGCATAATAACAAAGGCAAAAAAGCGATACAATACCAAATAAGGCAAAACATATTTGAATACATTCCCCACAAACATTAAGATTTGAGAGCGAAAATTCATTTTCAAAATAGCACCACCCATAATCATACTTTGCACGCGTTCCGGGTACATTTCGGCCAACTGGCGAATTAAAATCGTCCCTAACGAAATCCCTACAAAATGTGATTTCTGAATTTGCAAATAATCCAACACTTCTAGAATGTCATTGGCTAAAGCCGAAAAAGTATATTTTTGTTTGAAAGCATTTTTTAAGTTGGTTTTAGACTCTCCATGCCCTCGCAAATCCAATAACAATACGTTGTATTCTTTTTGAAAATCACGAATTTGCTTGAACCAAATAGACGAACTCCCGCCAGCCCCATGAACAAAAGTCACCCATTGGTCGCAGTCTTTATTTTCGTAAATGGTATAATTAATCAAGGGGTCTTTTTTTTGTAAATATAGAAATTAAAACTACGTTAGCTCAAAATAGCCTGCATTTCTTGCTGCATTTGCAAAGCTTCAGCTCTTGCTTTTTCGGCAAAATCCGTTCCATTAGAAGCATAAATAATGGCTCTTGACGAATTAATCAACAAGCCTACATTGGCATTCATTCCGTATTTACAAACTTCGGATAAACTTCCTCCCTGCGCTCCTACTCCAGGAACTAATAGAAAACTATCAGTAACTATTTTCCGAATTTCCGTAAAATATTCTGCTTTGGTTGCACCCACAACATACATCAAGTTGTGACTGTTTTTCCAAGTTTTTGAGGTCTCCAAAACTTGCTTGTACAATTCCGTTCCATTTACATTCAAAGTTTGAAAATCAAACGCCCCTTCATTCGAGGTCAACGCCAGCATAATGGTATGTTTATCTTCAAAAGCTAAAAATGGCTCTACCGAATCTTTACCCATATACGGCGCTACGGTTACCGAATCAAAATTCAAATCTTCAAAGAATGCTTTAGCATACATCGAAGACGTATTCCCAATATCGCCTCTTTTAGCATCGGCAATGGTAAAAATAGCGGGGTAGTTTTCGTTAATATAACGAATTGTTTTTTCTAAAGACAACCAACCTTTAATTCCGTAAGCTTCGTAAAAAGCCGTATTGGGTTTGTAGGAAACTGCTAAATCGTGCGTAGCATCAATAATAGCTTTGTTGAATTCAAAAATTGGATCTTCTGTTTCCAATAAATGTTGCGGAATCTTATTCAAATCCACATCCAAGCCTACACATAGGAATGATTTTTTAAGTTGGATTTGGTCAATTAATTGTTGTGTTGTCATTGTTGTGTGTTTATTTCAAAAAAAATGCCGCACACTAGAATTTAGGAGGGCATCTTTTTTATACTTTCATGTACTATTGAATTAAAAAACTTCGCTAGCTTCTTTTAGTTTCTCCGTATTGTTAACCAATTGCAATTCGTCAACAATTTTCTGAATATCACCATTCATAATGTTACCCAAATCATATAATGTCAACCCAATGCGGTGATCTGTTACACGACCTTGCGCATAATTATAGGTACGGATTTTAGCTGAACGGTCACCCGAACTCACTTGAGAAGTACGTTTAGACGCATCTTCTTCTTGTTTCTTGGCTAATTCCATTTCGTACAAACGAGAACGTAAAACCGTTAACGCCTTGTCTTTATTCTTATGTTGCGATTTCTGATCTTGACACTGCGCCACCAATCCGGTTGGAATGTGTGTCAAACGAACGGCTGATTTAGTCGTATTTACCGATTGTCCTCCAGGTCCTGACGAACAGAAGAAATCCACACGAACATCATTCATATCAATTTGCACATCAAATTCTTCTGCTTCTGGCAAAACCATTACTGTTGCTGCCGATGTGTGTACACGTCCTTGTGTTTCTGTTTGTGGTACACGTTGCACACGATGCACTCCCGCTTCAAACTTCAAAGTCCCGTATACATCTTCTCCAGTAACTTCAAAAATAACCTCTTTAAATCCTCCCGAAGTTCCTTCATTCATATCCACTACAGAGGTTCTCCATCCTCTTCCTTCACAATATTTAGTGTACATACGGAACAAATCACCGGCAAAAATACTCGCTTCATCTCCACCTGTTCCAGCACGAACCTCTACCATTACATTCTTAGCATCCTCAGGATCTTTAGGAATCAACATGAATTTGATTTCTTCTTCTAGTTCTGGCAAGCGCTCTTTAGCTTCGTCTAATTGCATTTTAGCCATTTCTACCATTTCAGCATCAGATCCATCTGCAATAATTTCGTTGGCTTCATCAATATTAGCCATTAACAAAACATACTCGTCGCGTTTTTCGGCCAAGGCTTTCAACCCTTTATATTCTTGATTCAATTGCACATAACGCTTCTGATCTGAAATCACATCGGGTTGAATAATCAAATCCGAAATCTCATCAAAACGTTGCTTTACTATTTGAAGTCTATCTAACATCTTATTTTTCCTTTATTTGGACGGCAAAAATACAAAAAAGATTGCAGAATTAATTTTAGAAAATCAGATTTTTTAGGAGCCAGTTCCAGCTGTACGCTATATCTTTTTATTTTTTTGAGCTTCGAGAAGCTACGCTGCAAAAAAATAAAAAGGATGCCGCTACCATCTGGGCTAAGAGTTTAAGTATTTTGAGAACATTTTTAAGTATTTGCATTAAAAGAAAAATGTAAAATCAATTATTTTGTATATTTGATTACGAGAGCGAATCGAAATATACTTAAGATTTTACGTTTAAATTTTTCCATAAAATCAAAACAAATCAATATGAAAAATATCATCTTATTTTTTTTACTTACAATTGGAATTCATTCAGCAAAAGCAGATTGTGGAATGGATGGAATGCAATTTTTCCCTGAAAAAAGAAATATAAGTTTAAATTCAATGTTTATAATACAAGGATATTCACAAAGCATAAAAACAATTAATAGTTTCAAAAATCGAACAGTTTTTTTAGAAAGTGAAGATGGTAAACTTATAAAGCTTAATCTTCTAGAAATTTTAAAAGGTCAAATGTATTTAACTCAAGCAATTTTTAAACCAGCAGAAGAATTAAAATCTAATACTATTTACAAATTAAAATACTCTGATCAAACGGATAATGAGACAAGAGAAATGACACAATGGAATTCAAATACTAAACAGAATGAAAGAGTGTATTGGAAAACAACAGACAAAAAAAAGGATCAACTTTTAAATCCCAATTTAGAAATCAAGTATAAAAAAACAGAGGTAATTGAATACGGCTGTGGCCCCTCTGCCAATGGAATTTTCGAAATTAAAAATAATTCCAATGCTGAAATTTGGTACAAGACTGAAATGATTGATCTCACAACAAAAGAAAAAACTATATTTTATATTACAGAATGGGAAGGACAAATAAATGTTGGACACGGAATGTGTTCTGGAGGATTTTCTTTTAATAAAAGTGGGAAATACAAAGTGCGATTTACCCCTATGAATACTGACGGGAGTTTATTAAAAACTACAAAATGGAAAATATTTGAAAGTCCCTATGCAAAACACAAAAGTATTTATTAATTCTCTAGCTACTACAATATATAATTATTCTTTCTCACATAACGTCAATCAAAGAGAATACATATCCTAAAATTGATCTAATTACGGACTTTTCCCTAATATTGTATTCGTTTCAACAACACTTTTAAATTCAACAAAATGCGTCAATTCATTCTTTTTTCATTATTTAGTTTATTACTATTTTCTTGTACTACTACTTCTAAAAACGAAAAAATAAAAGCTTCTGAATGGCTTATTGGTAAATGGAAAAATACATCAGAAGAAGGAATCCTAACTGAAAATTGGACCAAACCCAACGACAGTACCTTAACAGCGGGATCATTTTTTATCAAAGAAAAAGACACATTACATTTTGAAACCATCCGTTTAGTAGAAAAAAAGGGAGAGTTAGTATATGAAACTATTATCAAAGGACAAAACAACGACAAAACTATTTTGTTCCCATTAATTTCAGAAACGGAGAATGAATTGGTTTTTGAGAACCTTCAAAACGACTACCCACAAAAAATCAAATACCAACGCAACTCTAAAACTGCCATTACCATTGCTATCTCAGGAACTCAAGCTAAAAAAGTAGTTTCGGAGCAATTCAAAATGACGAAAGTAAAATAGATTAAATCCATTTATATATCAAATATTTGAAACCTTGCTCCAAAAGCAAGGTTTTTTATTACCTAAAAAACTGATTTTCAACATTACAAAAATTCTTTTAAAAATATTATTAAGATTTAATCTAAATAAACTTTGATAATACAAATGTTGCTTTTATATTTGCATCGTTATTTTTAATTATTCCAAATAAAAGATTATGAGAAAGCAAATCAATATCCTAATTATCATATTAATCTCAAGCCTCTGTAGCTATGCACAAGAAACAGGTGCTATTGAAGGTAAGATTATTTCTAAAGATGGCTATCCTCTTTCGGGCGTTTCCATTAAATTAGGGAAGAAAACCTCAATCTCTAAAACCGATGATAAAGGTGTGTTCCGATTTGACAACTTTCCTGTTGGTTTACACACAATTACCATTGAAGCTGAAGGTTTAAAAAAACAAACACAAGACATAAAAGTAGTCGCCAATGAAATTAACAAAGTGACATTTACTTTAGAAGAGCAAATGGAAACACTCAGGGAAATCGTAATCGTAATAAAAGAAAGTCCAAATAAACGAAAAGTAAGTGCAGTACGTTCTGGCTTGAAGCCAATGGATATTCCACAGAGTATACAGATTATTGATAACGAAATTATTGTACAACAACAAGCCATTCGCTTGAGCGAAGTAATTAAAAATGCAAATGGTGTCTATGTGGGTTCTGCTCGGGGTGGCGCACAAGAATCGTTTTGGTCTAGAGGTTATGATATGTCGGCCAATAATATGTTCAAAAACGGTTTTCGATACAATTCAGGCTCCATTCCAGAAATTTCTTCTCTTGAAAAAGTAGAATTCTTAAAAGGAGGTTCAGCATTATTGTACGGAAACGTAGCTCCTGGAGGAATCTTAAATTTGGTAACCAAAACCCCTTCATTCAGAAAAGGAGGAGAAATTGCTATGCAAATAGGAAGTTATGCATTTTACAAACCTTCTATCGATTTTTACGGCCCCTTAAACAAATCTATTGCTTACCGATTTAATGCTTCTTATGAAAATTCTGAAAGTTTTAGAAATGTGGTCAAAAGAGAACGCTATTACATCAACCCTTCTTTCTTATTTAATTTGAATGCAAAAACACAGCTTACTGTACAAGGAGATTTGATGAATGATAATTGGACACCTGATTTTGGGACAATTCTCATCGGAAAGCAAATTTTTGATGTACTAAGAAACAATTATTACGGAGCATTATGGTCTACCGGAAATACGAAAACTGCAAGTGCTTCTGCAGTATTGAATCATTCGTTTAATAAAAATTGGAAACTGAATTTCAATTCGTCATATCAAAATTATGACCGCGAATGGAAAGGGACAGAGCGTATTCAAATTACCAATCCTAATGGAACTTGGAGCCGTCCACTAGGTCAAAATAAAAACGTAGAAGCTATTTTAGGGGAACAAATCAGTTTGCAAGGTTGTTTCAAAACCGGTACAATTAAACACCAAATCTTTTCTGGAATTGATTATGAAAATTCGGTTGCTACAGCTCATACTTTTGCATTCTCACCTACTAATTACGACACAATAAATGTATTTACTTTTGACCCAACCAATCAAACAACTACAGAACCCAATGCTACGAATACCCAAAAAGTAGTTACTACTACCAACCGTTTTGGGATATATACCCAAGATTTAATTTCGTTTACGGAAAAATTCAAAATATTAGCAGGAATTCGTTGGTCTTGGCAAGAAGCAGAAGCCTTAACTCATAAATTAACTGTCAATCCAGTTACTATTACAAAAGGCACAAAACTAAAAGACAAGGCTTTTTCTCCAAAAATTGGTTTCGTTTACCAACCTGATAAAAATTCGTCTGTTTTTGCCAGTTATTCTAATTCGTTTACGCCAAATACTGGAACAACAGCCGATTTAAAACCAATCGCCGCATCCATTATTGATCAATATGAAATAGGTGTTAAAAAAGATTTTTGGAACGGAATATTGAGTACCAATGTTACGGTGTATCAAATAACCAATAGTAATTTAGCACAAACCGCCGAATTCAAAGCCGATGGAATTACACCAAATACCGACACTACTATAAAAGTTTTAAACGGTGAAACCAAGAGTAAAGGAATCGAAATTGACATTGCCGCAAAACCTATTGAAGGATTGAACATCACTGCAGGTTACAGTTATAATGATAGCCGTTACAGCAAGACTGACAAGGTAAATGGTGGTTTTATAGAAGGCGACAGATTGGTAAGAACTCCAGCCAACACAGCCAATTTGAGTTTCTTTTATAACATTCCTACAGGAAAACTAAAAGGACTTTCTATTGGAGCTATTGGAAACTATATTGGAGATCGTTTTGGTGGTTGGAACGATCAATATGTAGTAAATGCTACAACGGGTACAGTAACCATCAATGACAGAGATATTCCGTTGCAAGGATATACCACTATCGATATATCTACAGGTTACGCTTGGAAAAAATGGAGTATCTTATGTAAACTTTCTAATATCACAAACGAACTAAACTATACTGTTCACGAAAATTATAGCGTTAATCCAATTGCTCCTCGCCAAATTATGACTAGCATTAAATACAAATTCTAATTAAACCTTTTTATATTCGCTTAGTCTATATATAAACCAAAAAACTAAACAACATGAAAAAAATCAATTGGAGAAACTTACACCGTGACTTAGGCTATTTTTATATCGGACTAATTGTTTCCTTTGCCTTTTCTGGACTTCTAATGAATCACCGTGAAATATGGCACCCTGAAAAGTATACTATTGAAACTAAAGCCATTGAAGTTAAATTACCCGCAGAAAGTGACATCAACGAAAAATATGCCGAAGATTTAGGCAAACAACTAGGCATAAAAGGTAAGATGAGACGACATATGGTTAAAAAAGGAGAATTTAGAATGTCTTTCGAAAACCAAGATATAGAAATTGACCTCAAAACAGGTAAGGGTGAAATTATCTCATTCTTAAAAACTCCACTTATCAGTCAAACTATGCAATTGCATAAGAACACCTCAAATTTTTGGATTTACTATTCAGATATATTTGCAATAAGCCTAATCATTATTGCCTTAACTGGAACTATTATGATCAAAGCAGGTAAATTCAGCTGGAAACAGCGCGGTTGGAAACTAGCCGTTGCAGGAATTATTTTCCCTCTACTTTTCTTATTTTTATTAGGTTAATTTTCGCTATAATTCATAAAAAATCCCGTTCTGATTTAGAACGGGATTTTTTTTATTCAAAAG
>CAZOHO010000074.1:5382-10077 GCA_964579755.1 uncultured Flavobacterium sp. | reverse complement strand
CTTTGGCAATTTTTGACCAATATTGGGTTTCTCGTTTTACAAATTCGGCTTCATTTTTCTCAGGTACATTTCTGTACTGTAAAAATTTGTACTGCGCTTGTGCTTGTTGTAATCCTAAAGCTAGAATTACAAATAAAATTACTTTTTTCATAATGTGGGGTTTTTGGTTAATTGTTAATTATTTAGGTGTTTAATAGTTAATTAAAATTGATTTTATTTCTAATTTTTTGGAAAGGTTGCTCTATAAAATAATACATAAGTACTGAGACTATTAGTGTAATCAATAATGACGCAATTACATTAACTATCACGATAGTAAATTCACTGTAGTTATTTTTCATAATAGAGAACATGTAGGGATATAATTTTGACATGAGCGGCATATGAAATAAATAGGCTGAATATGACAATTGAGCGACTGGATAAAATAGTTGTAATGACAAGATCTTTTTTACTGGCTTTATTACACTAGTTGGGTTGTAAATACAAGAAATAATAATAAAACCTATTGCATAAGAAAAAACAGGTCTATGCAGAATTTCATACCATCTGCCGATATTAGGATGTAGATTGCTAAAAATTGAGCTCGGCATTGGCATCCATTCTCCTAACGGGGTAAACGAAATAAATACAACAAAAATCAAAGAAATTACTAATACCAAATTCAATAAAACACGGTTATTTTGAAAAGCGTTTTTTAATTGTTCTGGTTTAAAAACATTGAGATAAGCAATTGCAATACCAGACAATAAACCAATATATCTTAAATGAGTAACTACATAATATTTCCAAAACCAAGTAATTTCATCTTCAGTGCCTATGGTATGATTGAAAGGAATGTTAAATTTATATTTTACAAAAACATAATACCATAACAAGCCTATAGAAATCAATGTTAAAATGAGAAAAAAACAAATTTTATTTTTAAATTTTGGCAGAACATACAACAGTAAAAGAGGGATAACTATATAAAACTGTTCTTCGATTGCTAATGACCAAGTGTGTAGCATATATGAATTTGGCACGTAGTTATTGATGTATAACAAATTAGACCAAAAGGTATCAATGTTATCATTATATAAATAAATACAAATTAACATTGTAAATAAATATACCGGCATTAATCGAAAAAAACGTCTGACATAAAACTTCTTAAGGTTGATTTTGCCTGTAGTTGCAATTTCCTTGAAAAGTATGGTCCCAATTAAAAAACCACTAATAACAAAAAACAAATCAACGCCTAAATCCCCTTTTGGAACCCAATTTAACCAGCTATAATCATATAAGGCTTTTATCGTATTTGTTGCTAAAAAAGATTGCCAAATCCACGCGTGAAAAAATATAACCCAGAGTACTGCTATAGCCCTGATACCATCGATATATGCATAATTATTATTTGGGCGTTGGAAAAGTTGTTTCATTCTACTTTTATTTAGCAACTGGTAAATCAGAATTTGAAAGATCTCTATGAATCATCCATTTCCCATTTATGAATTTCCAAATAACAATATATTTTCCTTTTCCTACAGGTGTCCCTTCTTTTAATTTAAGTTCATACAACCCTTCTTCCGCAATTGTAGACGCGTCTCCCCAAACTTCTAGTGTGGTTAATTTAATGTCATAGGTGCCTGTTCTCATAAATTTTGCCCAAAACGATTGAATAGCGGAGCGGCCTTCAATTGCAGGTAAATTGTGTTCCATAAATTTAGCATCTTCGGTATACGAATTGGCAAACCCAACCGAATCACCTTTCGCTAATAATTCCGCCACATTTTTATTGGCAGCTTCAATTTCTTTTTTGGCATTTGCCAAATCGAATTGGGGTTTGGTTTCAGTTGTTTTGTTACAAGCAAATAACACTGTTGCTATCGCAATAGTTAAAATAATTTTTTTCATGATGTGGGGTTTTTGGTTCGATCTCAAAAGTAGAACCCCAATCGTTTGTAAGACTAAATTAGTCAGTGAAATCTGTTCCGTTTTAGCATTTTGGAACACTTTTTTAGTATTAATAAACAATTGAAAAAATTAGAGGATTTTCAAAAAAGACCTATATTCGCAGTAACACAACCTATTTATCAGCGTTTTATGGAAATGCTTACCCCTTTTTTTGGAATATTTACCTCGTTTATCCTTTTTTATTACCGAAAGGACTTCAATCGCTCAAATTTATATTTAGCTCTGTTTTTTTTGTGCAGCAATCTTATTGTTTTGGTGTATTTTGGGTTGCATTTTAGTAAAATACCTTTTTGGGAAGGTGTGTTTTTTATCAATTTTATGCCGCTATCTTTTGTGATTGGACCACTTTTATTTTACTATGTGAAATATGCTGTAGCCGAAAACAAAAACATCACTCCGAAAGATTATTTGCATTTGTTTCCTGCAGTAGTAGTGATACTTTATAGCCTACCTTATACTACACTCCCTTTTTCTAAAAAAGTAGAAATTGCCCATCATATTCAAGCTGTAACTCAAGATTATGATTTTTCAATTTCGTTTTTTTCTTTGAAAAAAATGCTTTTTTTACGTCCCCTACATCTTTTTATATATTGTGTTCTGAGTTGGGTTTACTTTAAACAAGCTAACAAAAAGAGACTCGCATCTGTTGGTGTACTTCCTACTCATCATAGTATGATTCAAAAATGGATCTATTCTTTAATTGGACTTCAATTATTTATTGCATCTTATTGTTTATTAGATTCTTATGCTGATTTTATTTTAAATGATTACCAAGGAATCATTAACCAAAAAAACTATTTTAGATTTTTAGGCGTTGCCTTTTCTCTACAAAATGTAATTTTATTTTTATTCCCAAAGATATTATTTGATTCTATCTCTTATCCAGATGCTTCTTTGGCTAGAAATAGAGCGGCGCAATTAAAAAAAGGAAATACTGTGGAAATCAATCAGAACATTACTAAACTATTAGAAAATTACTTGATAACGTCTCCTTTTATTTTACCAGGATTTAGTTTGTCTAAAATGGCTTTAGATTTACAAGTATCCGAAAGAATCTTGTCTAATTATTTTAACACTGAATTGAAAATCTCGTTTAGCGAATGGAAAAACAATCAACGAATTGATTATGCATGCAAACTAATTGAAGAAGGAAAAGCAACTAAACTTACTGTTGAAGGCATTTCGCAAAATGTTGGATTTTCTTCAAGATCAAAATTTATTGATGCCTTTAAAGAGCGCAAAGGTGTAGTTCCTTCAACGTATATCAAACAATTTAATTAAACCTCTTTTATGAAAAAAGTACAACACATACTGTTTTTCTTATTGTTTTCAGGAATTGTTTTTGCACAAAAAACAGACAAAATTATATCCGATTTAAATGCTAAAAAAGACTTCTACGGAACCATTGCTCAACAAATTTGGCACTTTGCCGAAATGGGGTACCAAGAAGAAAAAAGTGCGGCATTATTACAACAAACTTTAAGTGACGAAGGATTCAAAATCACTAAAGGTGTAGCAGGAATTCCTACTGCTTTTACAGCCGAATACGGAGAAGGACTGCCCGTAATTGCTATTTTAGGTGAATACGATGCTTTACCTGGTCTATCGCAAGAAGCGGTGGCGGAGAAAAAATCAGCAGGAAAAGCGGCAGGACATGCTTGTGGGCATCATTTGTTTGGAACAGCCTCTACAGCTGCGGCAATAGAAGTGAAAAATTGGTTGAAAACCAACCATAAAAAAGGGACTATTCGCTTTTTTGGTTGTCCTGCTGAAGAAGGAGGTTCGGGAAAAGTGTATTTAGTTCGCGAAGGCTTATTTAACGATGTAGATGCCGCTTTACATTGGCATCCTAGTGACGCCAATGATGCCAATCCTGGGTCGGCTTTGGCTAATAAATCCGCTAAATTTAGATTCTATGGAATAGCCTCTCATGCTGGAATGGCTCCCGAAAAAGGGCGATCCGCCTTAGATGGTGTAGAAGCGATGGACATGATGGTGAACATGATGCACGAACATATCCCTTCGGATGCACGTATTCATTATGTGATTACCAATGGTGGAAAAGCACCCAATGTAGTGCCTGATTTTGCTGAAGTCTATTACTATGTACGTCACAGCAACCGAAAAACAGTACTAGAAATTTTTGATCGAATTACTAAGGCGGCCGAAGGTGCTGCCCTAGGAACAGGAACCAAAATGGAATACGAACTCATTGGTGGTACACATGAATTACTTCCTAATATAACGCTCCAAAAAATGATGTATACTAATTTAGTCAAAGTAGGAGGCGTTACTTATACCCAAGTGGAAAAAGAATTTGGAAACCAAATCATCCAATCCTTAGGAATTGAAAACGGTAGTTTGGAAAAAGCGAGTAGTATTCAACCCTACAAAACAATAGATCCTAGCTTTGGTTCAACAGATGTAGGCGATGTGAGTTTTACCGTTCCAACGGCAGGAATGGGTAGTGCTACTTGGGTTCCGGGAACTCCGGCTCATAGTTGGCAAGCTGTTGCTGCAGGTGGAACGGATATTGGAAACAAAGGCATGATGGTCGCTGCCAAAACTATTGCCTTAACAGCTATTGATTTGTTTTTAAACCCTACACAAATTTTAAAAGCCAAAGCAGAATTGGAAGAAAAAAGAGGAAAAGATTTTAAATACATTCCGCTTCTTGGTGACAGAAGACCTGCTTTGGATTATAGAAAATAATAGAAAATTATTTGATTTCTTTGATTT
>CAZOHO010000074.1:0-5282 GCA_964579755.1 uncultured Flavobacterium sp. | reverse complement strand
TTTGATTTCTTTGATTTTAATATTGCGTAAAGCCACACCTTTTGCCCAATCTTGAAAGGCAATTTTCCCACGAACTGCTTTTCCAAAAGAAGGGAAATTACCCAATTTGCTTCCTGAAATTAATTGTTTCCAACGCGCGGTTTTCATGTCTTCGTGTCCGGTTTCAACTCCGTTTAACCAAAAGGTAATTACTCCATTTTGCTGTAGAATTCGAGAACTATTCCATTGCCCTGAAGGTTTTGGTTGTACTCCGTTTAATAAAGGGGCTAAACTATACACACAACCCGCAGCGTGTTTGCCATCTAGGAGATAGTCTTTGGACATATTGGCATTGTCCAATAATTGGTATTCGGGACCTGTAGTCCAAGCAGTTGGAAATTCAGGGGCTTCTTGCACATTGATAAACACGCCGCTGTTTCCTGCTTCTGAAATTTTCCATTCAAAGGTAAAATCAAAATTCTCATATTGATTGTCTGAAACCAAGTCGCCTCGTTGTACTTTCTCTGTATTGGGATCACAAACCAATTCACCATTTTTAACTGCCCAAGCCGATTTGATGTTTCCTTCGTTATACAAATGCCAACCCGCAGTGGATTGACCATCAAAAAGTAATTGCCAACCATCCTGTTTTTCGGCTTCGGTTAATGTATTTGCATTTGTTTTTTCTTGAGAATACATCCCGCAACTTATTGCGATTAAAAGAAAAGAAAATAGGTGTTTTTTCATGGCCTATGGTTTTGTTAATTGGTTTTAAAAGTATACACAACGCTTGTAGACGTGTTGTTTCCGTCACTAGTGACTACTCTCCAATAGTAAATAGTGTTGGGATTTACCGAAACTTCTTTGGACTTAGCGGTCAAATTTTTATTAGCATCTAGCGGAGTTTGTTTCCCATCAATGGTATCAAAGTATAGCGTATAGGTCAACGCACTTCCTTCTACATCACTGGTTTCCCAAGTTAGGGTTACTTTACCATTGACTGGAGTAGTAACAACTCCTGGTAACGGACTCACCGCTGCTGCAGGGAATGGCGCATAATTGGTCACTCCGTTACCTGCTAAATAAAATTTCCATGTGTCGCTAACCGTGGTGGTTGTTCCTGTATTCTTAGCAGTTATAGTCCATGCATACGGGATTCCACGGGTTAATGTTGCCGTAGCAGTCGTTGTTGAAATTCCTGTTTGAGTTACAACCTCTTGGTTATTTAAATTGGTGATTTTTAAATCATAACTTTGAGCATCCGAAGCGCTATTCCAACTGAAAGCAACCGTACTTTGAGTCGTTGTGATATTGGTTCCTTCCTCACAAGTTCTAGCATTTGCTGGCGCTACTAAAACCGATTTCCCCGGAGTTTTAATTATTGGTACGGGAGTAGGAGTAGGCCCTGAATCTCCGCCGCCACAAGACATTAAAAACACAATTGTAAAAACTGTTAATATATTGTATCCTAGTTTCATTGAGCTGTTATTTTTTAATTACTTTAATAGTTTCGTTAATCGTTGTGCCTTTTAAATGAACGAAATAGATGCCTATTGGATACGAACTTAAATCCAGTTCTAATATTCTTTCTTCTAAAATTGATTTTGAAACGGCAGATACCGTTTGACCCGAAAGATTGGTAATGGTTACAGTAACTTCTTTGTCGAATCCCGCTACATATAAGTACGCATAATCGTGGGCTGGGTTAGGATATAAAATTGCCTTTTCACTCACAAAAATAATATCTGTGATTTTCCCTTGACACTCTAAATCAGTAGCAATACTAATGATATTTGAACCTAAAACTAAGTCCAAAGTAATTTTGTTCGTCACATACGTCTGAGTCACTCCATTAAGTGTAACCATGTAACTTGAAGCATCACTTAAATTATAGGTTATTTGTTTACCATTTGTACTTATTTTGTTCGTCGCTGATAGCGGCGTTGGCTCGATTATTTTTAACGTATAACATTGGAGATAATTGGTTTTACCTTGAATGCTAATACAAACTTCATAATTGCCTGGCGCCAAATTTTGCACTTGGTTTTTGAAATTATTAGCCAAATTTAACTCAAAACCTATTTGACCATTTATCGTAACGGTATAAGTGTAATTTGTATTGGTGGCGCTCACACTAATTGCTCCGTTTTGTTGCCCAATACAAGATGTAGCCGTTGCCATAACTGCATAGTTATTAGATGGTAAAACAAACACTTCACAGCCGTTAAAATCAACGGTTACTCCTGGAGATGTATTAGGGCAAAGATCTATTTCATCGCGTACACCGTCTAAATCAGTATCGGCAATTATTGTTATTACAAATGCCTTTTCAAAACTTAATCCTCCAGCATCTGTCACTCGAACCCGTATCGAGTAACTTGATTTCGTTTGGGAATGAAAAACAATATTTGCTTTTAAAACATCATTTACTATGCTAAAACTAGCATTATCTGTACTTCCTGTACCATTCACTAATACATAGGTAAATGTATCTCCTACATCGGCATCAGTTGTTGTTAAAGTAGCTACTGTTGATCCAACAACATTGTTTTCATTAGTTGTAGTGGTGCTTAACGTAATATTCGTAGGAGCAACATACGGATATGCAAATGGGGCTGAACTTTGGCCACATGAATTAGTAACTACTATATTTCCGCCATTACTCCCTAAAGGAAGTTGCGCAATAATTATGGATCTTGTTGCACTTGTAACTGTTGCTACAATTCCTCCAATTGTAAGTGACGAATTCGAATTAGCAACCAGATTTGTTCCATTAATAGTAACATTCGTACCTGATGTTCCTGAAGCAACTGAAACGCTACTGATACTCGGTGCAACACCAATAGTTATTGTTCCCGTAGTAATTACGGTATCACAACCTGAAGTTATTTTTACCGAATAAGTGTACGTGCCGGCCTGGGTCGATATCCCGCTAATTGTAGCTACATTAGAAGCCCAATTGCCATTTATTCCTGTTGGTAAACCCGTGAAAACAGCTCCAGTAACCCCTGTTGTGGTATACGTGATGGGCGTTATAGCGGTACCACTACAAAGTGTTTGGTTGTTAGTCGTTGTGCCGGAACTTATTGTCAAAGTTGGTGTGCCTGGAGCGGCTGTTCCATATACGACAGGTCGAATTCTTAAATTAGGAACCGAAGTCCAAGTGGTTCCATCACTAGAAACAACCGAACGATTACTGTTTGTAGCTTCTTGGCCTAAGCCAAAAGTATCTGTAGCAGCAGCAACCAGCACTATAAAATAATCTGTAGCATTAGTAATAGGAATATTTAGGCTAGTTAAATCCACATAATTCCAACTATTTTTGGCAATGTAGGAAGGTGTTACTGCATACGACCCAAGTACCGTTCCTGGATTAGCGGCTGTTACTGTTCGTACTTCAATCGTACACTGACTTAGGGTTTGGTTGCGAACGGTCTTGAAGTATACGCCTCCTAACTGACCGTTGGAGGTAGCAGTAAAGCGTAAAGCCGCTCTCTTAGAAGACAAGCTGTACGAATAATTAGTTGAACTTCCATAGGATTGCTCGTAATTGTATGTGGTTCTTTCTAGAGGTTGACAATACGAAAAACTTGAAGCTGCTTTGAACACATCTACCTTACCACTACCCCAAGTCGGGCTATCTGTAGTTCCTGTAAAAGAATCTTTTGTAGCCGTAGTTGTAATGGCGTTTTTAATTTCAGTGAAGGTTGCTGTGGGTTTCTTTTGCAATAATAATGCAACACATCCTGCAACTGCTGGTGAAGCCATACTAGTCCCTTGTTCTATTCGGTACAAACCGTTGACCACCATATAAGGAGAACTGTTCGCTAATCCCGAATCAGAAGACAAGCAAGAAACAACTGCTTGACCATTCGCAGTAATATTGGGTTTTTGAACATTATCTCTTCGTGGACCAATAGAGCTAAAACTAGAAATATCATCTTGGGTACCCACAGTGTAGTTGTATCCGCTCCCAGAGGCTGCATACCAATCCATCTTTGCCATATAGGCTCCAACGGTAATTGCTTTTGTAGCACATCCCGGAATAGTAACCAAATATTTGCTATCACCACTTGTTACTGACATATCCAAAAAATCGTCTCCTTTGGTGTCTAACCAACCGTCAACTGTTAATGAATTGGTGGAAGCATTGGCAATAGTAATGCCCCACGAACCAGCTACATCTGTTGCAGTTGTGGTACGTGTAACATACACTTGTACTTTTCTGTCACCACTTTCGGGATCAATAAAATTAGACATATACACTTTGCCTTTACCGCTCATCACTGAGGTTCCACTATTAGACAAAGAAGTAGCTTGCGTACCATCAGGAGCTGTAACCGTTACTGTAACAGCACTGGTATCATTGGCATAAGCCGTAAATTGAAAAACATCTTGTGACACCGTAGTGGTGGTGGTAGGTACTTGTAAATCAATACTTGCCGAACTTCCCACCGCAATAGCGAGTTGCTTGTGAATGTTATCCCCGTTTTCATTTCCTGAAGCCACTACTACTATTCGACCCGCCGCAGTATCTGTAAAATTATCTATAGCTAGTTCCAATGGATCTGTTCCGTCATGCGCTCCTGTTTGCGAACCCAAACTCATGTTCACCACAATGGGCTTGCCCAAACTAGTGGATAGGTTTTTCAAATAATCTAAAGCAATAATAATATTTGAAGTGTCAAAGGAGCCGTCTCCTGCTTTTATAATTACAATATCAGCATTGGGAGCTAAACCAGAATACTTTGTGCTTAAAGCCGCTCCGTTTCCTACAGCTGTTCCCGCTACGTGTGTGCCGTGTCCATCTGTGTCTTTTTCGCGCACAAAGCCAGCAGGACTGCCATCAATCTCATCATTAATTTGAGCTTGGGTATATTCTACTCCAAAACTGAATCCTTCTGGAGCTGCTTCACCTGTTGTTGGTGTTAACGTTTGATCCCAAATTCTTAAAATTCTACTTTTAGTTTGGTCTGAAGCGTTTCTAAAATCTGGGTGATCCCAATCAATTCCTGTATCAATAATAGCCACAATCACACCATCTCCTTTGTAAGTGGTGTTGTCCAATTTTCCAGCGTGCAAAAGGGAAGCTCCTGTCGTGGCTATAGAAATATCATTGTTTTTCTTTAGAAACTTAGGAGTGTCTACAAAATTCACTTCAGCCAAAGCCGACACTTTCGAAATTTGATCTAAACTAAGCCAAGCGGTAACAAAGGTGTCGTGACTACTTTGAATAGGAATTCCATTCGCTCGAAGCACCTCGGGTGATTTGGTATAAATAATACAATTGTATCCCGATTCAT
>CAZOHO010000073.1:0-10115 GCA_964579755.1 uncultured Flavobacterium sp. | reverse complement strand
GAATAGCCCGGCCTGTCATGGCGAGGCAACGAAGCCAACAGGGAACGCCATAAAAATTATTCGTAGCGAATGGCTTTGATGGGAGAAATTTTAGTAATAATGTAGGACGGAATCAACAATACCAAGAAACAAACCGCTATTGTAAGTAGATTCAATGCAGCAATATATCCTAAATTAAAATAAACTGGAGCTTGGTTGACATAATAATTTTCGGGGTTGAGCTGAATAACACCAAAGTATTTTTGGATGAGCAACACTCCTATCCCGATGCCATTGCCCCACAAGAGTCCTCGAAGAATTAAATAAAAGGCATTGTACAAGAATATTTTTCGCACAGACCAGTTGTTTGCCCCAAGTGCTTTTAAAATTCCTATCATTTGTGTACGTTCTAAAATAAGAACTAGCAAAGCCACTACCATATTTATAGTAGCTACTACTATCATCACTCCAAGAATAACAATAATATTAAAATCGAATAATTGCAACCAATCAAATATATAACTGTATTTTTCGATTATGGTTTTGGAATCCAAATTGGATGGCGTTTGCTGATACACTTCATCTCCAACTACTTGAATCTGGTTGAAATCTTGCACAAAAATCTCAAACGCACCGATTTCGTTTGAAGTCCACTTATTGATTCGTTGAATGTGTCGAATGTCGCCTATTATATAAGCAGCATCAAATTCTTGAAATCCCGAGTTAAAGATTCCTGTAATTTTAAATCGTCGAATGTTAGGAAGTTGATTTTGATTTTCTTTGATAAAAAAAGTATTGAAAGCATCTCCTACCTTTAATTGCAATCTGTCAGCTAAGAATTGAGAAATCACGACCTCTGAATTGAGGTGGCTTGACAAATTAGGCAAACGTCCCGCTACCAAATATTCTTTAATATTACTCCATTGATAATCGGTACCAACTCCTTTAAAAATAATTCCCTCAAAAGCTTTTTCTGTTCGAATAATTCCTGCTTTGGTGGCAATGGCTTGAATATGACTAATTCCAGCAACTGAATTGAACTTAGGGTAGAATTTTTGATTTTTAGAAATAGGTGTTAATGTTGCTTCCGATTGGTTATTATCATAATTTGATATAATAATATGACCATTAAAAGCAGATACTTTTTCTCTGATTTTTTGTTGCAAACCAATTCCTGTCGCTACCGAAACAATCATCATTACCATTCCAATAGCAATAGCTGCGATAGCAATTTTTATTATTGGCGCAGAAATACTACTTTTATAATCTTTAGCAGTAATCAATCTTTTGGCGATGAAATATTCTAAATTCAAGTTGATTCGGTATTTACTTGAGCCAAAAATACAGCTAAAACACGAATTACACTAATTGACTTTAACTTTATTTATTTTGACAATGACAGTCTCTTTTAAAAAACACTCCCCTTTAATTGGTCTTCTTTTTTTCATTGTTTCTTGTTCAATACATAAAACCATTCCAACAAAAAATACCACTCCACACAAAACCGTCACTGGAATTCAGAGCCATATTCGACCTAACCAACTGACAGACTTCAAAACGGGTGCTGACAACTTCGAAAGCTACCTCCCTCTTTTAAAAGATAAAAAAGTAGGAGTAATAAGCAACCAAACCGGAATTTTAACTAACGGAACTCATTTGGTGGATTTTTTGGTTGCCAATCAAATCAATGTCCAAAAAATATTTGCACCTGAACACGGCTTTCGTGGTACAGCAGATGCCGGCGAACTCATCATTGATGGAAAAGATGCTAAAACGGGATTGTCCATTATTTCACTTTATGGCTCTAATAAAAAACCGAAACCAGAACAATTAGAAGGAATTGACATTTTGATATTTGACATTCAAGATGTAGGTGCGCGATTTTACACCTATATTTCTAGTCTTCATTATGTTATGGAAGCTTGCGCTGAAAATAACATTCCGCTATTGGTTTTAGACCGCCCTAATCCAAATGGATTCATTCTTGACGGACCTGTTTTAGAAAAAGAATTCAGCAGTTTTGTAGGTATGCACCCCGTACCAGTGCTTTATGGAATGACAATTGGCGAATATGCCCAAATGATTAATGGCGAAAAATGGCTTAAAGACGAAGTACAATGTAATTTGAACGTGATTCCTTGTGTTCATTACGATCGAAATGCTTCGTACCATTTATCAGAAAGACCATCACCAAATCTTCCTAACGACCAAGCTATTAATTTGTATGCGAGTTTGTGCTTCTTTGAAGGTACCAATGTTAGCGTAGGAAGGGGTACAGATAAACAATTTCAAATTTACGGCTCGCCATTTTTACCCAATACTGGATTTAGTTTTACTCCTGAACCCAATTTGGGGGCAAAAGAACCGATGCATAAAGGCGCTATTTGCTACGGAGAAGATTTATCTACTATTGAACCAGTAAACCAAATTGAATTGAAATGGCTCATCAAAGCGTACAACACTACACAAGATAAAACTAAATTTTTCATTCCTTTTTTTACCAAATTAGCTGGAACGACCACTTTACAGTGTCAAATTGAAGAAGGCTTTTCAGAGCGAAAAATTAAAAAAAGTTGGAAACCAGGCCTAGATCAGTTTAAAGAAATTCGAAAAAAATATTTATTCTACTAAAGCGGTAATTTCTTTTTCATTTCTTCTACAATATTATAGACTGCAGGACAAATCGGAATGTTCTTTAAAGTCAAATTAGTAATTTGCTGAAACTTTTTTCGGTCAGTATGCGGAAATTCGCGACACGCTTTTGGGCGAACATCATAAATAAAACACGTATTATCATGATCTAAAAAGGTACAAGGTACTGATTGCAACACATAATCATTGTCCTCATCAATTCGAAGATACTGCTCAATAAACTGTTGTGGTTTTTGTCTGAGATGTTTAGCAATTCGCTCAATATCCGCCGAAGTAAACAAAGGCCCTGTAGTTTTACAACAATTCGCACAAGTTAAGCAATCTGTTCTTTTAAATTCGGCATCGTGCAATTCTTGCATCGCATAATCTAAATTTTTAGGTGCTTTCTTTTTCAACTTATCAAAATACTTTTTGTTTTCGATATGCTTATCTTTGGCTAACTTTACTAATGTATTTAATTTTAGATTCGTCAAATTGATAATTTAAAATAGAAAAAACAAAATTACTCAAATCAAATAAACAAATAACCACATAACCAACTAAACTTAAAATGAAAGACCTTTTCGGAAAAGCAATACTCGATTATCAAACCAATTCTGCACCTGAAAATATCATTACATCAACTTCAATTTCGGAAGAAGATGAAATGGAAGTGGCATATTTATTCCGAAGCTTTGACGAAATGCCTGCGATTGAACAAAAGGCGTTACAATTAGCCAAAGGCAGAACTTTAGATGTGGGATGTGGCGCAGGAAGTCACGGATTGTATTTGCAAAACGAACGAAATATAGATGTTCATTCTATTGATATTTCTAAAAACGCTATTCAAGCTTGTTCACTTCGCGGATTGAAAAACGCACGAGCTATCGATGTATTAAATTTAGAAAACGAAAAATACGATACTATTCTTTTATTGATGAACGGTACAGGAATTTTTGAAAATTTGGAAAAAACAGCTATTTATCTTCAAAAACTAAAAAGCTTATTACATCCAAACGGACAAATTTTAATTGATTCCTCTGACATTATCTATATGTTTGATGAAGACGAAGATGGAGGCAAGTGGATTCCTAGCGACAACTACTATGGCGAATTAACGTTTAATCTTCAATATAAAAATGAAAAAGAAGCTCCTTTTCCTTGGCTATATATGGATTATAACACCCTTCAAAATGCAGCTTTAGCCAATGGACTGCAATGCCAACTTATTCTTGAAGGCGACCATTTTGATTACTTAGCACAACTTACTGTTTAACACAACTACTCTAAGAGATGGAAGACAAATTACGTTACCCTATTGGAAAATTTATAGCTCCTCAAGTTTATACAACGGACTATCTATCGGAGCGCATTCAGGAAATTGCTCAATTCCCTGCATTATTAAAAAAGGAAGTATCTCAACTTACTAACGAACAATTAAATACTCCTTATAGAGACGGTGGATGGACAATTCGACAAGTAGTTCATCATTGTGCCGATAGCCATATGAATTGCTTTATCCGAATTAAATGGACTTTAACCGAAGACAATCCTACCATAAAATTTTATTATGAAGACCGCTGGGGCAAGATGGAGGATAATGCAACCATGCCTATTGAACCTACGCTAGCTTTATTAGAAGGATTGCATTTTCGTTTGGCTTATCTCATGAAAAGTTTGTCAGAATCAGATTTAAACAGATCATTTATTCATCCTGAACACAACGCATCGTTCCAAATCAAAGAAATTATTGGGACCTATGCTTGGCATGGATTACATCATTTGGCCCACATTACTGAATTAAAGCGACGAAAAGGCTGGTGATTTATTGGATTAAATCTGTAGTAGCAAGAATATCATGCAAAGCCGCATACAAAACATCCAAATCTTCCTGCGAGTTGTATCCGTTGATGGAATATCTCAAATAGAAATTGCCGTTCAAAGACATTACAGGAATTTCAATTTTGTATTGATTAAATAGCAATTCCTTCAACCCAACGGGATTTGAGGTTTTAACTGGAACGCTTGCCATTTGCACTAAAAATTCTTCAGAAATTGGACAAAGCGGTTGTGTATGAAGTAAATCACAAAGCCGTTGATAATTGGCCAAAACAATAGCTTTGCTTTGTTTTGCAATTTCGGACCAATTATTTCTCTCTAAAAATTCAATTACTTTTGGTGTAGCTAAAAAAGCTGAAATATCTCTAGTTCCTTGGTAATCTTGGTAATCTAAAAACTGACTTTCTCCCGGAGAAACACTTTCGTATCCCCAACCCACTATTAATGGATCAAGTATGTTTTGAAGCTGTTTTTTTACATACAAAAAAGAACTCCCTTTAGGAGCCAACATCCATTTATGCAAAGTCCCTGTATAATAATCAGGATTTAAATCGGCAATATTCAAATCCAATTGGCCTGGAACATGAGCGCCATCTATAATGGTGATTAAACCCAATTCTCTTGCTCTATCGCAAATTTCTTTTACAGGAAAAACTAAAGCAGTACAACTTGAAATATGATTAAGAAAAATAATTTTTGTTTTGGAATTGTAGCCTTTCCAAAATTCCTCTATCAACTGCTCTTTGGATTGTACTGGCAATGAAATATTTTGACGAATGTATTGAGCCCCTGACTTTTTGCAATAAAAACTCCAAATTCGATCCATTGCTCCATATTCATGGTTAGTAGATAAAATTTCGTCTCCTTCTTGTAAGTCCAAACTTCGCATAATAGTATTAATCGCAAATGTGGGGTTCGGAGTAAAAAAGACATCCAAAGAATCACAACCTATATAAGTTGACAACTTTTCTCTAGCCACTTTTAAATATCCTGCTACTTTCTTTTGAATAAACAAAACCGGCTCAGTTTCTAATTCCAATTGAAATCGTTGGTATTCTTCAAAGATTGGTTTCGGACAAGCGCCAAAAGACCCATGGTTTAAAAACGTGATAGTTGGATCAAGAAGGAATTGTGATTTCATTTATTTAGAGACAAAATTAATACAGACTGCTTATGGAATATTCAAATATTTATGCGTTTGTAAAGACACGCGCCATTTTGGATTATTCATAACATAATCTACAATCATTGGCGTCATCTCCTCTCTTTTGCTCCATTCCGGTTGCAAAAAAAGAATAGCATTTTTATTTACTTTTTCGGCTTGCTCTTCAGCAAAAATAAAATCGTGTTTGTTATAAATAATTACTTTTAACTCATCTGCATTATCATATACGGTTTGAGTTGGTAATTTATATTTTTTTGGTGAAAGACAAATCCAATCCCAAGTTCCGGAAAGTGGATAAGCCCCTGAAGTTTCTATATGAACTTTTACATTATTATCTTTTAGTTTTTGGGTTAACAAAGTCATGTCCCAAGTGAGTGGCTCTCCACCAGTTACCACAACCGTATCAGCATATTTGGTTGCATTGGCTACAATTAAATCTACACTTGTGGGCGGATGCAACTCAGCATTCCAACTTTCTTTGACATCACACCAATGACAACCTACATCACAACCGCCAATTCTTATAAAATAAGCTGCCGTTCCTGTATGCGAACCCTCACCTTGAATGGTATAAAATTCTTCCATCAGAGGCAACATGGCTCCTTTATTAACTTCTAATTGTATTTCTTTTGATAACATCTATTTCTTTTGAAGTTGCAAAGATAGTCAATTAGAAAATTCATTTCCTATCTTCATTTACCTTAATAATAAGTATAAAAAAACCGACAATTAATTGTCGGTTTTTTTTTAAATATAAATAGTTTATTTATTTCAATTGTTTGATTGAACTTAATGCGTAAGCATTAGTTGGATCAATCGCTAATGTCTTGTTGAAATACTCTATAGCTTTTACTTTATCTGTATTAGCGTAAGTTGCTCCAATAGTGTTGTAACTTTCAGCGATTTTTTTAGCAACAGCTGGTTTTGCAACTTCTTCAGCTCCTTTTGCAGTAACTGCAGCTACATACGCCTCGTAAAACTTAATTGTATTAGCATCATTATCTAACAAACTATTTGTTCTAGCTTTGAATAAATACGCCTCATAATATCCTGGAGAAGCTACCAATACCTTATCAAAAGCAGCATCTGCTTTTTGAAGACTTACAGCATCTGGCTTAACATCCTTTTTGTTATTAGCATAATATAGAGACAAACCAAAATACAAATTATCATCTAAATAATTTTTTGAATCTGAGTTAGATGCTCCTAATTCAAAGATAGCAGCTGCTTCTTTGTATAATTTTTGAGAAAATATTTTCTTACCAACTTCGTTCAAATCCTCAACAGCTAACGGCTCCATTTCTACCGACTTTTTAATAGAAGCTAAACCAGCTTCGAAAGCAACAGAATCGATAGAAAGTCCATCAGCACTAGTTCCTTTTTTAATTTTAGCCAAACCTAAAACTTGAAAATCTTTAGCAATAATCTTGTTTGCAGGGTTAGAAGTAAATATTTCTAAAGATTGAATTGCTTTGTCAACATTACCGTTTTCATAAGCTGCATAACCCAAATAACGATAGATTCTTGGATTCACTTTATCCAATTCAATCATTTTGTTAGCTTCTTCTTCTAAGGCTTTATAATCTTTCGCTAAAATTAAAAAGTCAGCACGACGCATTCTAGAATGAATAGAATAGTCTGTCAAATCCATATACTTTTGATAGTAATCAATTGCAATTTTAAAATTTTCAGCTGCCTTAGAAGGTTTGTTTCTTGCAATTTTATAATACGTTTCAGCTAACTCTCTGTATACTGGACCGTAATTAGGATTGATAGCGATTACCTCGTTATATGCTTTAGAAGCTTCATCATACGATTTAGCTCCTTTCAATAAAACCCCTAATTGCATTTTAGCTCTCAACAAAGTATTGTCTGCTTGAAACGCATCTCTATAGGCTTTGTAAGCATCGTTTTGATTGCTCAAACCATAATATGCATCACCCAAAGTCAATTGCACTTGAGCATCCATTGGATTGTTCACCAAAGCACGTTTTAAAACGGCAACAGCTGCTTTGTAATTTGGTTTTTCAGCATTCATATAAGCTTTAGCAACATATATATATTCTTCAAAATCCTTTTTACGCATGTCTTTAGTTGCTAAAATAAATTTAGCATTAGCAGCAATTGTATCGTTTCTATCCAAGTCCATTTGCCCTAATCCGATGTTGTTGAATCGAGCCGCTTCTGATGCTGCTAATCCTTTTTCAAAAGAAATTTTAGCCGAATCTTTTATACTTTGAGTTAAATATACATTTCCCAAAATAAAAGAAGCCATTCCGTTAGAAGGTTTAACTTGTAGAATTGATTTCAAAATAGATTTAGCCTCTTCATATTTCTCGGCATCAATAGCCTTCTTTGCTTGGTTAATATCTTGAGCATGGCTGACAGATACAGCAGTCAAAAGAACTAATCCAAAAATTTTAAATGTATTCATCTTTATTATAATTAATTTATTTTTTATCGTTGATGATTTGTTTTCTAATATTCAATTTTCTAGGTGGCACTTTTACAGGTAAAAGCCCTGACTTTAAAATAATTCGCTGACCAATATCTCCAGCTACAAATGAAGCAAATCCCATTCCAAGGCCTGAATAACCCTGACAATTAACAATGTACAAATCACGTGGCAAAGCATATTTCCCTTCTGCTATGTTATTTTGTGTAGGCGCATAATAATTAGCCTCTTTAAGTCCTTTAACACTTACAACATTCACCTTATCAACATACTTTTGCATTTTTGGACTAGGTTGTGACAACCAATTTATTCCAACAATCCCAATCATTCCTGCATTCTCAGAAACAAATTTAATAACCTCGTTATTAGTTCCAAAAGAAAAAACTCCTTTTTGAGGAATGGAAGGTAAACCTGCTAAGGAATCCATATATCTCACTGTACTTGAATTGGGATTATCAAAAACCAATCCTTTAATTTTACCTTGGCCTTTTCCTTTCATAAAATCCAACACATCACTTAATGCTACTAATGTATCGTTAGAAGCTCCATTTGAGATCAACGCGATGGCATCAATGGCAATTCGAGTAGTTTTAGGTATAATCTTTCTACTGGCAAAAACTTTCAATTCATCTTCATTCAGTTTTCTTGACAATACTGCGATACTAGAAGTATCTTTAACCAATGCTTGAATGACCTCATTCTCGGATTTAGCATCCAATTTAATCTTTGCCTCATATCTACTTTCAAATATTTCTATTTGATCTTCCATAATAGGCTTTAAAGTTTCGTCAACCAAAAGTGTTGCTTTACCTTTCAAAATGGTTTCTTGATTTCGATTGTTTGATTTATTACAAGCAGTAAAAAACAAAACTAATAAAACCAAACTGGATAATTTTGCAGCGTTTCTCATAACTTAGTCTTTATTATCATTAATAATTCTTATGAATCTAAAAAAAGAATATACAATTAAAAGCACTCCAAAAGCAACTCTATAATTGTACTGCATTTGCAAAGGAAAATACTTCATAAAGATAACTAATAATCCCAAAACTAAATAAGATAATAAAAACAAAATTCCTATAACGAGAAGAAATCGCCCTTTGAGCGATTTCTTCTGAAAACTATTAACAAAGTTTTTTATCATTACTCTGCAGATTGAATAGTAATAGGAAGAGAATACTGTACTCTTACTTTTTTACCATTTTGCTCTCCAGGATTCCATTTTGGACATTTGTTCAATACACGAATAGCTTCTTTTCCTGTTCCATATCCAATATCTCTAATTACTTTGATATCGGTTAACGAACCGTCTTTTTCTACTACAAAAGTAACAAAAACTTTCCCTTTTAAACCTTCTTCCTCTGGAGCTTGATAATTTCTACTGACAAAACCATAGAATTTTTCCATTCCCCCAGGAAATTCAGGAATTACTTCGATACCTGCTGTTCCATAAACTTTAGTATCTTCTTCTACTACAGCTGCAGGTCCATTACCAACAGGTTCAACTGTTAATTCAGCATCTGGATCTCCTTTAATAGTTTCATTACCTAATTTTTTATCTTTAATTTCGGTAATTTTTGGCGGTTCTTCTGTTACCTCATCTGCTTTAGCCACAACTGGCTTAACAAATTTCACTTGATCCACTTTTGGCGGAGGTGGTGGAGGTGGCGGAAGGTCTTTTTTAGGCTCTTCCTTTTTAGGAGGTAACTTCATCGTTACGATTTTAGTATCTAAACTTTCATCATCACTAGAAGAATCTGGTAATAAGCTCATAATTAATGGAGCCGCAACTGCTACAGAAAATACAACCGCGCCAATAATTAATGCTTTAACAGTGGTCTTAGTATTCTTTTTTCGAAGATCATAAGCGCCATAAGCCTTATTCTTACCTTCGAAAACGATATCAAGCCATTGGTTTGTGAAAATATCTAATTTCATTTTTCTTAGTTATTAGGTTATTGAGTAATACGAATTTCTTCTTATTTACCTTCTAACAATTTTTGTTCCTCAGGAGTATATTCATTAACAATTGCATACGTTGGAACG